>JADFGB010000389.1 GCA_022567875.1 Bacteroidota bacterium
AAGTGTGTATTCGGCGTCTTCCCGTTTACATAGCACATGAGTCATCACTGCGAAGGCTTCCCAGTCCCAGTCGCCATCATCTGCCGACATACACTCAGGAATAGCAACCCTGCCCTTTTCTGGCTTTGGTAAAAGCTCCCTCACTTCGTCCATCTCTGCCTTTGTAGCCTTATCTCGATTCGTTCTTGTCTCTGAAATTCGTCCTAAAAGTCCGTTCATTTATGGCCCCTTTCTGTTGATTATAAATCCGATAGATCGGGATAGTCTCCATCTTTTCCGATATTACAGTTTTTTAAGAAATTCTCGATAGATTTCCTGTACCGCAATGCCTGTTCGTCCAAGAACGCTTCTTTATCTTTGGCGAGGATTAAACGCGAATGCCCCGCTTCCGATATATCGAAATCAGATGGCAAATAACCCTCGTATGAATGTTCGTCTAAATCCAAGTATAGCAAGGGTTCGTCATCAACCCCGCCTCGTTGTTTTATTTCATCTTCCCACCAACTCATTTATGGCCCCTTTACGCGGCTAACCCGCGCCGTTTGAGTTCTTTGATTAGTAGCTTCATGATCTCCGGCTTCTTTGCCAGCAATCCCGGCAACATGAAAGCATATTTGCCCCCGGAGATAACTTCAACAAAGCTGTCAACACCAAATCCTAACAATGCAAGTGTATCATCAGTAGTTCCGAAATAGACAGAAATTATCCCTTCAATTGTATTATATGTTATTGTTATAAAAGCTAATAAAATAGCAATGTTAACTAACTTTTTTTTGTTATCCGTCATTACTTATAAAATCCTTAACGAAATTAAAAACTAAATTGACTTCTAATTCTTTTATGCACTTAAATTTCACATCATCTCTTTTACAAGTTAATGGTTTGGGGGAGTAAATAAAACAAGGCGAGCAGTCCAATTGTAATGATGCAATTTTATATTTTGTATTCCAAGGGTGAATATAATTTGTGCTGGTTGGTCCGATAATGCATACGAGATTTAATTTTAAAGCCGAAGCAACGTGCATCAGACTTGAATCATTTGAAACGAAAACATTACATCGCTTCATAACTGCCGCACTTTCAGCAAGGTTTAGTCCATGCGTTTTATATACATTTGGTGAGTTTATTTCGGATCTAATTTTTTCTTTAAGTTCTAATTCATCAGGTCCACCGAAGATTATGATTTTGCAATTGTATCCTGAAATTAACTGTTTTCCTAACTCTGCAAATTTTTCAGGTTCCCATCTTCTTTTTATGTGATTTTTTAAAACAGAAGTTCCGGGATGAAACCCTATCACTAAATCAGCATCTATAATTTTATTTTCTTTTAAAAAATTAGAAGCTGTGGATAAATCATTTTCTGATAAATAAAACTGTAAATCAGGTTCATCGGTTAAGCTTTTTCCTGTTATTTTTTCAATTAGCTTTATATTGGTTTGGACATTGTGCAGAGAATCATCTTCAGTTATTCTGCAATTGTTTAACCACCCTAAATTTTGTTTATCCATTCTTAAGTAATTAATGGCGGCTTTTGTTTTTGCACCGATTAAAAAACTAATAATGTTGTACTCTTTTCTGTTGGAGGGATAAACGTTAATTGTTGTGTCATATTTTTTTCGTAAAGAAAGGATAAATTTTATTGATTTAAAAGTACCTTCTTTTAAGAAATTGAAATAAATAAATTTATTGAGATTTGAATTTCTTTCATAAATATCTTCAGCGCCTTTGTGCATAACAAGAGCATCTATTTCAGCTTGGGGATAATGTTGTCTTAAAAGTTTTAATGCTGGTGTAAAAATAAGTGCGTCACCAATACCGGAAAGTGCTATTACTAATATTTTCATATATAGTATTTATAAAAGTTTTTTTTTATAAGTGTAAAATAAGCAAAAAAATTAGGCTGTAAAAAAAAAGATTCTCTTTTGATACAGCCCTAAGTAACAATTAAAAATATTATTTTTTTGGCTGAACTTTATTAAGTGTATCCTGTTGTGCTATCAAATTTCTGTAATTTATAATGCTTGCTTTTACATTTGAATCGCCTGGGTAAAGTTTCCCTATTTTTTCCCACAAACCAAGCAGTTTATAATTATCATTTAAGTTTTGATATAAATCAAGAAGGACTCTAAATGAATTTA
>JADFGB010000043.1 GCA_022567875.1 Bacteroidota bacterium
GTATCAAGAATAGATTCAAAATATGCATTGTCTAAAATTTTATCCGGAACATACATTCCAACCCCTGTTATTACTGCACTAATTTTTTTTTCTGACATTAAAATCCGACTTAAGTTAAATTTGAATATTGAGTAATTGATTTACTTATTTTTTCTATTAATTTCTTTTTATGCATTTCATTTGCACGTAATACAATGTTCTTTATTGCCTTTGGTGTGCTTGAACCGTGACCTATAATACTTATTTTATTAATGCCCAATAAAGGAGCACCACCATGTGTTTGGTAATCAAAATCTTTCATGACTTCACGCATAGTACTTCTAATCAAACCGATTTTTATTTTATTAGTTAAACTTTGTGAGGCATAATCTTTGAATCTGTGTTTTAATAAACTTAGAACACCTTCACCAAATTTTATTAAAATGTTACCTATAAAACCGTCACAAACAATTACATTTGCCGTACCCTTAAGTATGTCGTTCCCTTCAACGTTTCCAACAAAATTTAAATTTGTCTTTTTTATAAGTTCCGATGCGGCAACAGTGAGTTCGTTACCTTTACCTTCTTCTTCACCTACATTTAGAATACCGACAGTCGGATTTTTTATTCCATTAATTACTTCCGTATAAATACTTCCCATAATAGCATATTCAAGTAAATGTCTTGGTTTGGAATCGACACTTGCACCGACATCAAATAAATTACATATTCCGGTTTCATTGGGCATTGAAACACTAATAGTTGGTCGTCCAACTCCTGGTATTCTTCCGATTATAAATGTGGAAGCAGCCATTACAGCTCCTGTATTTCCCGCACTTATAAAAGCATCGGCATTTCCGTCACGTACAAATTTAGCTCCAACAACTATTGAAGAATTAGGTTTTTGTTTCAGAGCTTGTGTAGGTTTTTCACCCATCTCAATTACTTCTTCAGCGTGTAGAATTTTATTATTGTCAAAGGATAGATTGTTGGAAGTTAATACCTTTTTTATTTCATCTGTTTTACCAACAAGGTAAAGTTCGAACCTACCTGATTCTTCGTAAGCTTGAATTGAACCTACAATGGCATTAAGTGGAGCAAAATCTCCACCCATTGCATCAACAACTATTCTGCATTTAGAATCGTTCGTAGAAATTGTATCCATTTATAAATATTTTTTATTCTGCTTTTGGTATAAACATAGACCTGTCGTTATAATAACCGCAAGAAGGACAAGCACGATGTGCCATCTTCATTTCACCACAATTTGAGCAAGTACTTAATGTTGGTGCAGTAGCTTTATAATGTGTTCTGCGTTTATCTCTTCTGCTTTTGGATATTTTACGTTTTGGATGTGCCATTTATTTTCCGATTAATTAATTTACTTTATTTCTTAATTTTTCAAGTGGAAACCATCTTTGATCAATTTCTTTGGTTTTACAATTACATCTTCCTTCGTTCAAATTTTTACCACATTTAAGACATAACCCGTTACAATCTTCTTTGCATAATTTTTTCATTGGTATTGCAAGTTGAACATAATCTCTAATTTCAGGTGCCAAGTTAATTTTGTCAGTTTCAAAAGAAATATATTTTATATCAACTTGGTCTTCATCATTTATTTCAGAACTAAACAAATAAACAATTTTATACTCATTTGTAAGTTCTTGCTTGTACTCTTCACCACACCTGTCGCATTCAAAATTTACATTTACTTTTATTTTAGAACTTAAAATTATCTGCCTTTGTGATTTTTGTAATTGAGATTCAACTCTAATATTACTAAAAAAAGGATCTGATAATCCAATTTCTTCTACTTTTCTGTCGAATGCATAATGATAATCTCCGTCAGTAAGATTTGAAATTTGAATTATCATAATTATGTCAAAAATAAAGCAAAAAGAAGTCAAAATATAAATATAGTATGTTTTATAATCAAATTTGTGAATAAGAATAAATCAGCTATTACAAGCATTTAAAGGATTATAATAGAAGAATTGAAATTTAAATAAAATGCATTTATTTAAAAAAACCGTATTTCTATTTTCAAAATTAATGTAGTAATATTCCTATTTTGTATATATTGAACTTTAATAAATTATAAATAAAAATTTATTGATGTGGAGAAATATTGATTATAATCGTTTCGGCAGTTATTGCAATTGTACCAATGTTAATTTATTTGTTTTTAATATGGCAATTTGACAGGTATGATAGAGAACCCATCAGTCTTGTACTATTAAATTATTTTTGGGGTGCTGTCGGAGCTGTTTTTTTAGCTTATATAGGTGCAAATTATCTGCTGAAATTTATAAGTATTTTTATTGACAACCCTCAAACTATGGCTTATGCTCAATCTTTTTTTACAGCTCCTTTAGTTGAAGAGATCACAAAAGGTGCTTTCCTTTTCTTTACGATAAAAAACTTAAAGTTTGATAATCTTACTGACGGAATAGTTTACGGCGGGGCAATCGGTCTTGGTTTCGGAATGACCGAAAATTTTCTTTATTTTATTGCTTATTCTAACTCCCTTTCACAATGGTTAATAATAATACTGATAAGAACTCTTTTTTCAGCAGTGATGCACGGTGTAGCAACTGCTACATTAGGTGCAATGTTGGGTTATTCTAAATTTAGACCCGGTAAAAGTAAAGTGTTTTATGGTTTATTAGGATTATTTAGTGCAATATTTATTCATTTTGCATGGAATATAACTATCAGTTTCGAATCAACAGCAATACTTGGATTATTGTTCCTTATTTTTACTGTTGCAATTTTTATTGTGATTTTTTCAATATCAATAAATCGTGAAAAGAAAATAATTTTTACTGAATTAAAAGGAGAAACAGAGTCAGGATTAATACCTGAAGCTCATTTGAATATTTTGAATTCAGTTAGGCGATCTAAAAAGGGTTGGATTGATGAAAACATAAGAAAATCTTACACCAAAGCTGCAACAACACTTGCTTTTAGAAAATTACAATATAAAAATTCAATCGGTAACAGCAAAATATTTTACGAAAATGAAGTTGAACATTACAGAAATTTTATAAAAAATTTATTAAAAAAAAACTAAAATAAATGAAAAATAATAAAGCTTATTTGTACTATTTTACTGCAGACTTTAAATCCGAGAAAAAATTAAATGACTTATCCCCAATATCAGAAGAGCATAGTAAGTTACTATATACAAATATCTTTAATAATGCTATTGAACAGATAGGCAATGTTGATAACATCAAAAAAATTATATGTTTTTCTGTTGAAGGTAATCCGGTAATTGATGAAGATATCTCTTCCCAATTTGAATTTATAAATTATACTATTGAAGAAAATATTTATGAAAAACTGTTTGAAATAAATTCAGATGATTATGGAAGAAATTTGTTGATTTTTCCAAATACAATAGGTTTTTCTTCACAAGATATTAAGAGAGTTTTTGATTTATTATTAGATGACGGTGATGCTTTAGTTATCGGGAAAACAAAAGACAATAGAGTTTGCTTTATCGGAACTAATTTTTTAGATGAGCAATTAATTAACCATATTTCAGAAAGTAATTTTGAATTTGATGATTTATTAAAAAGAATTAAAAGAAAAAATGTTTATTATTTTGTTTTTAACGGTTATTTAAGTGTTAATAAATTAATAGATTTTAAGGATTTATACATTCTACTTTCTAATCGTGAAAGTGAAAAATTTTGCTCGGAAAATATTCACAAAGAGTTTACAAATTTATTCATAGAATATAAGGAACTGCTGAAATGAAAGCAGTTGGAATATTCGGCGGTACATTCGATCCCATTCATTTGGGTCATCTTATTTGTGCTCAATATGTTTTTGAAAAGAGAGAACTTGAAAAGATAATTTTTATTCCGTGTAAAACTTCACCACACAAAACAAATGCAACTTCTGCTGAGAGTTTACATCGACTTGAAATGATAAAACTGGCTATTGCTGATATTCCATATTTTGATTACTCAGATTTTGAAATAAACAAAAAGGAAATTTCATATTCGGTTGATACTGTACTTCACTTTAAAAAGAAATACGAAAATTTAGAACTTATAATTGGTGAAGATAATTTTTCAAGTTTAGATACTTGGAAACAACCTGAAAAAATTATTGAACTTTCTACAATAATAGTATTGCAAAGAAACATTAGCGTTACTCCAAATAAAAACAAATTTACAAAATCTGTTGTATATTTGAATTCTCCGATTATTGATATTAGTGCTACGGATATTCGAGATAAAATTAAAAATAATAAGCCAATAAATTTTTTAGTTAAAGAAAAAGTAAGACTCTATATTTATTCAAACAATCTCTATGAAAAGTAATAATTTATGAAAATTTTAATTACAGGAGGAGCAGGTTTTATTGCTTCACACATAGCTGATGAATATATAAATCTCGGACACGAAGTTTTTATTTTAGATAATCTTTCAACAGGATTTGAGGGAAATATAAATTCAAAGGCAACTTTTATAAATTTAGATATCTGCGACAAATCTCTAACCGAATTATTTGAAGTTCAGAAATTTGATGTAGTTAACCATCACGCCGCTCAAATGGACGTTAGAAAAAGCGTTGCCGATCCCACTTTTGATGCAAACACAAATATAATTGGGACTATAAATTTATTACAGAATGCAGTTAAAACTGGAGTTAAAAAATTTATTTTCTCATCAACCGGCGGAGCAGTTTACGGTGAACAAGAATATTTTCCCGCAGATGAACAACATCCTACTTCCCCACTCTCTCCTTATGGCATATCAAAATTAACAGTCGAAAAATATTTATTTTTTTACAATAAACAGTACGGGCTTAATTATTCAATTTTACGTTATGCAAATATTTATGGTCCGAGACAAAACCCTTTTGGCGAAGCGGGAGTAATTGCAATATTTACAAGTAAACTACTTGCAGGCGAACAACCGATTATAAACGGTGAGGGAACTCAAACCAGAGATTATGTTTTTGTTAAAGATGTTGTTAATGCAAATGTAAAAGTACTTAAAGACGAAATTCCGGATATAATGAATGTGGGTACGGGAATTGAAACAAATGTAAATGAAATTTTTAACACGCTTAACAAAATTATAAATAACGGGCAAGTTGAAAAACATGGTCCCTCAGCTCCAGGTGAACAATTAAGAAGTGTGATAACTTCAGATAAATTTTATAAAAGATTTAATTGGAAACCAACTACAAAATTAACTGATGGTTTAAGAGAAACCGTAATTTTTTTTGAATCTAAATTAGTTAAATAATATTATATGGTTATTAATAATCTCTATATATATTAACTGATACACAATGAATTTTGAAAAACTATTTAACAATGACAGAAGAATTCTGGCAAGAACAATTTCTAAAGTTGAACAAGGTAATAAAGAATCAGTAGAAATTTTAAAAACTATTTATTCAAAAGTAGGTAATGCTTATAGAGTCGGTATTACAGGACCGCCCGGTGCCGGCAAAAGCACAATTACAAATCAGCTCACCAAAATACTAATACAGCAAAATAAAAAAGTAGGAATTATTGCAGTTGATCCCACAAGCCCTTTTACCGGAGGTGCTCTTTTAGGTGACAGAGTAAGAATGAATGATATCGGGAATAATCAAAATGTTTTTATAAGAAGTATGGCAACAAGAGGCAGCCTCGGTGGGCTTAGCAAAAAAGCAAATGATGTTGCCGATGTAATGGATGCCGCAGGTTATGATTTTATTTTAATAGAAACCGTTGGAGTTGGTCAATCTGAATTGGATATTGTACAGGCAGCAGATACAACAATTGTTGTTTTAGTCCCGGAATCGGGAGATGCAGTGCAGGCAATGAAAGCAGGGCTTATGGAAATTGCAGATTTTTTTGTGCTGAATAAATCTGACAGACCTGGTGCAAAAAGAGCAGCAGCAGCATTAAAGACTATTTTAACTTTACGTTATCACGATGAGTCAACCTATCTGCCAAAAATAATCAGTACAATTGCAACGGAAAATAAAGGCATTAATGAAGTGTATCATACAATTACTGAACATAAAAATCATTTAATTAGTAACGGCAAATTTTTAGAACTAAGACTGGAAAGAATAAAAATTAGGGTAAAAGAAATTGTCGAAGAAAAATTAAGAAATGATCTTTGGAATTCGGAAACAGATAATTCTTTACTTTTATCTCTTGAAAAAGTAATTTCAGGTAATATTTCTCCCTATGATATTGCTGAAGATATTTTAGATCAATTCAAAATAAAAATTTAATACTAAAAAGATATTGAATTTATTGAGGATAAAATGGAAACATTAGAACAATCATTTAATTTGAAATTAACGGAAGAACAAACTTTAATTAGAGACACAATAAGAGATTTTGCCGATAAAACAATTCGTCCTGTTATAATGGAATTTGATGAAGCCCAAAAGTTCCCTACTGACATAATGCATCAACTCGGGGATATGGGATTTTTAGGGATATTGATTCCGGAACAATACGGTGGTGCAGGATTAGGTTATATTGAATATGTATTGGTAATTGAAGAATTGGCAAAAGTAGACCCTTCAATTGCTCTTTCAGTTGCAGCACACAACGGTTTGTGTACAAATCATATTTACAGATTCAGTAATGAGAAACTTAAAAATAAATATTTACCCGATTTAACATCAGGCAAAAAAATAGGCGCTTGGGGATTAACAGAACCCTCTTCCGGGAGCGATGCCGGTAATATGAAAACTATGGCTGTTAAAGATGGCGATTATTATATACTCAACGGAACCAAAACATTTATAACCCATGGAACAGTTGGTGAAACAGTGGTAATTATGGCAATCACCGATAAAGAAAAAGGAAAAAAAGGAATTTCTGCTTTTATACTGGAAAAAGAAATGGAAGGTTTTATTGTTGGTAAAAAAGAAAATAAACTTGGAATGAGAGCATCAGACACCACACAATTAATATTTGAAAATTGCAAAGTCCCTGTAGAAAATATGATAGGAAATGAAGGTGAAGGATTTGTTCAAGCATTAAAAATTCTTGAAGGAGGAAGGATCTCAATAGCTGCATTAAGTGTAGGATTAGCACAAGGTGCAATGGAAGCTGCTATTAAATATTCAGGAGAGCGTCAGCAATTCGGGAAAAAATTGAATGAGTTTCAAGCTATCCAATTTAAACTTGCTGAAATGGCTACAAATATTGAAGCTGCAAGATTGTTAACATATAAAGCAGCTATTACAAAAGATAACGGTATTCCAAACATAAAAGAAGCAGCAATGGCAAAACTATTTGCTAGTGAAATTGCAGAAAAAGCAGCAAACGATGCAGTCCAGATTTTCGGAGGCTATGGTTTTATGAAAG
>JADFGB010000390.1 GCA_022567875.1 Bacteroidota bacterium
TACGGTCAGACTACGAGAATGACAGTTTGTGTTTTTTAGAACCAAACCTCCGAGATTACAAATGATAGGTTTATATTTTCTTTAATATCGTTCCCAATTTATTTAAAACCTCGGAAGTTGCTTCAGGGAACAAGTTCTCCTACCAGAGTTAATACTTTAAGTAATGCAAATGAAAAGTTTACTGTTTTGTCACGGAGTGGTTCGTGACAACCCAGGACAAGATTATTAATTTATTAAATGAACTAACCCCAATTATGTTTCAGTATTTTATTATAGTCTTCGGGGCTGTTCATATTAAAGAAAAGATCATCAGAATAGAAGTCTAAACTTTCCGGATGCAGTAATTCAATTTCTAACGTATCCAAAAATGAATGCATTCTGCACTTCTTTTTTTCATTTTCATGCTTAACGGAATTTTCAATTTCAAAATCATCAAGATATTTTTTTGCTTGTGAAAGTATTGACTTATTATATACACCTGCAAGCGGTTGAGTGTAACCTGCAGCTTCACAAATTGTAACCGGTTTACCAGTTTTATAAGTTATTAAATAATTTATCATTCCCGCTGACATAAGCGGTACATCACACGATATAATAAAATTCTTTTCCGTTGTTGAATGAAGCAGCGCTGAGTGAATACCTGCCAAAGGTCCTCTGTACATGTATACATCACAAAAAATAGGTAGTTGTAAAAATTTATATTCTTCCGGGGTGTTGGTAATAAGAATTATATTTGGAAATAACGGTCGTACAATGTCAACCATTCTTTCAATCACGGTTTTTGAACCCAGATTCATAAGAGCTTTGTTTTCACCCATGCGAGTGCTTTTGCCGCCGATTAAAATTATTCCAGTTACATCGGTATGCAATTTACAATCTCCCCTTTCTTGGGATCTAAATGTTCTTCTTCAATTACTATCAAACAGTTTGCTTTACTGAGTTCAACCATATTGCCCGATGATTGTGAGAATTTTGAAGTGATAAAATATTTATCCTTTTCTTTTTTTAAAACACCTTTCATAAAATGTCTTTTTTTATCTTTCTTTCTCAAATCATTTAATAATTCGGCTTTAATTTGTTCTGTATTTTGATTGCCAAATAAATTGTTGATGTTTTCTTTTATATATACCTTAAAGTTTACCTGGCTCGATACAGGGTTACCCGGAAGTCCGAATACTAATTTTAATTTATCATTTTTAGTAAATATTCCAAAGTAACACGGCTTCCCTGGTTTGATATTTGCTCTCCAGAATATTTTCTTTACTCCCAGTTCTTCAAAGATATCTTTCAGGTAATCATACTCACCCACTGATACACCCCCTGTAGTAAGTAGTATATCTATATCCGAGTTTAAAATATTATTGACTTTTTCTTTTATTTTATCCCTGTCATCTTTAACAAATCCGAAATTGATCCATTCCTGGTTTACTTCTGACACTTCCCCTAAAAGAGAATATACATTTGATACTCTAATCTTATCCCCTTCAGGTTTTTCATTAACAGGTATCAGTTCATCGCCTGTAGCCACTATTCCGAATTTTAATTTTTTATAAACTTTTATCTCACTCTTACCGCAAGATGCAATTGATGATAGATGACGCGGTTTTAAGAAAGTCCCTTTCTCAACAGTAATTTCACCCTCACCAATATCGCTTGCCTTTAACCTGATATTCATTGTTTCTAAATATTTTGAGCCGGGAGAAAGTCTAACTTTCTTATCCTGTACTTTTACATCTTCAATAGGGATCACTGCATTGCAGTTAAAAGGTATTTTTGCACCCGTCATTATTTTTACTGTTTGATTCTCAGTTAAATTAAATTCTTTAAAATTACCGGCAGTTATCTCCCCTATCATTTCCCATTTATTTATTGAATTATCAAATTGAACAGCATAACCGTCAACAGCTGAATTATCAAAGGGAGGAAGGTTTATATCGGAGATTACATTTTCAGCTAAAGTTCTATGAAGGGAGTTTTCTAGTTTAACATTTTCTGTTTCTAATTTAAGATTTTGAAATTGCTCTTTAATAAGTGAAAATGCTTCCTTATAACTTAACATAATTCTTAATTTTATACTCTCCACTTTTACCGCCGGTCTTTGATATTAATTTTACTTCTTTTATAACA
>JADFGB010000044.1 GCA_022567875.1 Bacteroidota bacterium
ATTGCCCATTCTCGTTCTGGTAACGATAAGGCAAGGGTAATCATCCGGTATAACTGGTGCCATATTGTTCTCCGGGGTAAGCATGGTCCAGGGGTTTCAGCAGATCGCGTTGTCTGCCCGGTTTCCGGCATGCTCAGGTATACCAGCCGTTGAACACAGATCCCTGGACTGCTTACCAGCTATATTTTCGGGGGGGCAGAAAAATATACTGCCCTCTATACTTCCGCAGGATTGGAGTTTATTATGCGTTATTAGCAGATAAATCTTAAATTTTCTCGAAAATAAACTTATCGGTCGTTAAAATTTTTGTTTAATATTTCCATCCATCGAAGGATGGTAAGGCATCACAAAGTTTATACTCCGCCCTTCAGCATCATAATCATTCGTAAAGGTTAGTTGTTTTATATCTGAACCGTCAGTATTAGCCGAGAAAATATCGAAAGTTTCATAAAGTTTCCAAACATATCCGTGCGAACGGTCAGGGGGTGGGGGACAGTTTTCATCCGCAAGATGTGTGGATGAATATATAATAGTAGAATCACCCGGAAGAAAGTAAGCACAGGTTGTTTTACCTTTGCCTGTAGAAACTAATGTTTTGTTGGTTCCGTCTAAATTCATTGTAAAAATTTGGTCGCATTTATATTTACCGTATGAAGATTGATAAATCAATTTCTTATCGTCAAAAGAAAGATATGCTTCTGCATTTTCTCCGCCTATAGTTAACATCCTTATATTTTTTAAATGTTTTTCTTTAGTAAAGTGATATTTGTTTTTTTTGTTTTGGGAATGAAGAAATGGACTAAAAAATATTTGAATTACGAATATAAGAAGTGCATATTTACAGAATAATTTCATAAGTCACTTTATTATTTTTTTTGAATGTTTAGGATTTCCAGCTTTAGTTTTTAAATTTTAACTATTCGGGTACATGAACTAAAAAGTATTCTTTAGCTGATTCACCGATTTTTTTTGCTTCTTTAAGAGTCATATGCATATCGTCGGGTATATTCTCGTGCTCATTGTGACCAGCTTCAATAATAGCTAAATCTGCATTTTTTGCAGATTCTTCCAATTCTGTACAATATGCCGTATCACCCCCGTAACATATTTTCATATTATTATGCTCAAAATTAAATCCTATTGCAGGTACTTGTCTTTTTGTTACGCCGTCATTTAAAATTTCTTTGTGTATAACCGGAAATGGTGTTATCACTAAACCAGTACTGCTGTTAAATTTTTTGGGATCGGGAATTTCATTCAGTATTATTTTATAAGTAATACTATGCGAATAAACCTGATTAAATGCATTATAAATTGAAATTATTTCCTTACAGCCTTTCGGAAAATGCAAAGTTAGCGGAGTAGTTTTTCTCATTACGCGCATATAAGTTAGCAAGCTCCAAACTCCCCCTACATGATCGTGATGCCCGTGTGAGATAAAAATATCTGAAACACTTAAAATGTTTTTTGTACCTATTTCGGTGTTTAAATCTCTTAAAATTCCGTCTCCCGGATCAACAATAAAATAATTTTTAGCGGCTTTAATTAAAATACCGGTTGCAATATTCGGAATAGAACAGAAAACTTTAATTTGAAAGTCATCTTTCTGCCATGACAGTGGGTATGTATTTTCGATCATATATATTAAATGTAATTAATTATCTACTTATTATATTTACAGTTTTTAGTGTCTTTACATCTTGCAAAGATATTGAACGAATGGCTTGATAAATCGAAGCCAAGTTCATCGCTTATTTGTTTGGGAAGTTTGCTTAATTTGGGATTAACAAATTCAACAATTCTACCACAATCCACACATATTAAATGATCGTGAATTTTTCTTTTAAAATTGCTTTCATATCTGGTTAAGTTATCCCCAAAATTTCTTTTACTTATAAGTTTACATTGTACCAAAAGCTCAAGTGTTTTATAAACCGTAGCCCTTGAGACAGTTAATTTCAAATTTTTCATAACAATATATAAATCATCTGCACCAAAGTGACCTTCATAATCCAACGCTGATTCCATCACTTCGAATCTTTCGGGAGTGATTCTGTTTTTTTCATTTTTCAGAAAATCAGTAAATAATTCTTTTGCTTTTTCGTGTTTCAATTTTGTCTGATTATAATATTGTAATTATTTAATATCTAAAATAAGTGGGTGATTTTTTAATAGCAAGAAAATAAAATAGATTAATATTAACTCATACCTAAAAATCTTAAACCACTAACCGTTATAAAAGATAAAACATATGCTAAGGTTGAAAAAATTAATAATTGAAGAATAGGAATGCGCCAACTCCCGGTTTCTTTTCTAGAAACTGCAACAGTTGCGAGACACTGAAGAGCAAACATAAAAAATATTATTATCCCTATAATTGAAGATGGTGTAAAAAGTTTTTGTTCGGTATTTCCAATTTTTGCATTTCGCATTGCTCCAATCATTGAATCTATTAGTGAACCGTGGCTATCAGTTACTTTAAATATCAAAACCATTGAGCTAACAAAAACTTCTCTTGCCGCAAATGCAGCAATTAAGGATACTCCCACTCTCCAATCCAAGCCCAATGGGGCCATTATTGGTTGAATTAATTTACCTAAATCAGCAGCGTATGAAGTCGCCAATCTTTCGGAATTTTTTAATTGATCTACCTGCTCTTGTGTAATATTATTTTCATTTACCTGCGGATCTATGTTGGGAAATGTAGTAAAGAACCAAATGAAAATTGATAAAACTAAAATTATCGGACCGGCTTTTTTAATATAGAGTTTACCGCTGTGTAACATATTTATTGTCACTACTTTTAATTTTGGTTTTCTATACGCAGGCAATTCCAAAATAAAAGAAGAATTATCCTCATCTTTAATTATTTTGTTATTAAGTTTATTAATTATAGCAGCAATTAAAACTGAACTGACAGTACTAAAAAGATAGATTGAAGCCAGTACTAAACCCGCAATCCAGGCTTTATCCCCTGGAAAAAGAAATGCAAGCAGTAATGTGTAAACCGGTAATCTTGCACTGCAACTAAGCATTGGAAGAATAAAAATAGTGAGCATTCTTTCGCGCCTGTTAGGAATTGTTCTTGCTGCCATCATTGCAGGAATTGCACATGCAAAACCTGATAACATAGGCACGAATGATTTACCGTTAAGACCAATTTTTGAAAGCGGTCTGTCAATTAACATTGCACCTCTTGCCAAGTAACCGGAATCTTCTAGAAAGCCTAAAATTAAAAACAAAATTAAAATTTGTGGTATAAACACAACTACAGAACCAACTCCGCTAATAATACCGTTGGCTATAAACATACCGAACCAATTATTACCGACTAATATTAATGTTTCAGTTGATAATACTTGGAATATAAAACTTATAAAATCCATTATTGGCTGTGCAAACCAAAAAATACTTGTAAAAGTAAATGACATAATTAAAAAAAAGAAAAGCAGCCCCCAGGTTTTATGTAAAAGAATTTTATCAATTTTCGTAGTTCTTGCGTCAATTTGATTGCATTTACTTTTTAGTGTATTATTTGTTATAAGATTGAGTTGTTTATTTGCTTCTGTTAAGTCAATATTTTTATTTTCATTTAATTCAAAAATAGTCTGTTCTTCAACAAGCTCTAATTCATTATAGATTCTTAAAACTTCTTCTGTTGTATTTAAGTCAGATAATTTGGGAGATACTAAATGGTTGTCTTTTAATTTATCTTTAATATTATTTACATAATTTAAAAGTTTTTCTACACCCTTGCCGGATCTGCTATCTACTTTAAATGCTTTACAATGTATTATTTTTGAAAGTTTATCTTCATCAATATCTAACCCTTTCTGGTTTAAAATGTCGGACATAGTAAGTGCAACAATAACGTTAAAGTTTGCATTAACAATTTGTTTAACCAAGTATAAATGTCTGGAAAGTTGACTTGTATCTACTGTAATAATTACTAAATCAGGTTTACCTAGTTTTGGGTGGTTAAATAAAGAATTTACGGCAATTTTTTCGTCTGTAGATTCCGGATTAAGACTGATAATTCCCGGAGAATCCATAAGTAAAGCTTTTAGATTAAATTTTCTTTGTAAATTAGCTAATGCAGAACTAACAGTTGCTCCCGGATAATTTACAGTTTTATAGTTTTTACCGCTGAGATAATTAAAGAGTGTTGTTTTGCCTGAATTGGGGGAACCTACTAAAGTTATGAATAAATTACCTGAAGAAGAATTTGGAGTCATGAAATTATAATACAATCAGCATCTGATTTTCTTAAAGCTATAACTGTTCCTCTTAATGAAATTGCAATTGGGTCATTAAATACTGATTTATTAACAAGCTCAATTTCCTGCCCCGGTGTAAAACCTACTTCCAATAATCTTTTAGCAGATGGATGCTGCATATTTACATTGTTAATTATTACTTTTTCGCCAGATTTAAGTTCAGCTGCTGTTTTCATTTTGTTCCAGATACTAGTTATAATTATTATTAAGATTTAATCCATATAAAAATAAGCTTGTCTGTAATAATTGTCAAGCCCTTTTCTTATCTTTATTAAGAAAAAATATTTTTTATATCAATTATTTTTATAAATTAAATAGAGTATTTAATGATACTTTTTAAGGGTCTTATTTTAATTTTTTAATTCCACATGCATACAGTAGAAGAACAAACAACAATTTTTTCTGAACAAGATAATATCAGAGAATTAATCTTCACACATTCCGATGTTGTAATTTATAAATATGATCATATTAAAAAAACTTATGATTATATGAGTCCTTCCATACTAAATTTAACAGGCTATGTTAAAGATGAGATAAATGAAATGGGGTTTTCAAAAATTGTAAAAAAAATTGAATGTTCTTATTCAAGGGGAGAAAATAAATTAGATGTTGCTGAAGATTTTTACGGTAATTATACAATTGAAACTAAATCGGGTAAAATTAAACTTATTGAAGACCTGTCTTTTCAGGATCCTGATATAGAGGGTAACCTTGCAGTTAGTATTGGAATTTTAAGAGACATAACTCCATTAAAAGAAGTTTTCAATAGTTTAACTTTTGAGAAGAACAACCTCAACTCAATAATTGACTTAGCAGATATTATTGTAACGGTAATTGATAAAAATGAAAACTTGTCTAAAATTAATAAAAAAGGGATTGCTATAACAGGTTACAACGAAGAAGAATTATTGGGTAGAGGTTGGTTAAAAACAATTCCTGAACAAAATCGAATAAAATTAAAAATACAGAGTTTACGAAACAGAAAAAACAAAGTAACAACTCCAATTGAAATGGAAGTGCCGCTTGTAACCAAAACCGGTGAAGAAAAAATAATTACCTGGCATATCTCAGAGTTAAGTAATGAAAAAGGTGAATTAGTATTCAGTGTAGGAATTGGAAGGGAGGTAACGCAAAAAAGGAAATATGAAAAGGTACAACAGATTATTTCTAAAATTTTAGAGTTTTCAAATGTTGGTGAAAGTTTGTACGATTTCTTTGATTTTATTAGGAATTCTATAAAAGAACTTATGAAAGTTGAGAATTTTTATATAGCTCTCTACGATAAAGAAAATGATTTACTGACTTTCCCATATTTTAAAGACGAAGTTGATAAAGAAGCCTTTCCTGTAAAATTTAGTAGGAACGGTTTAACTGAATATATAATTAGATCCGGTAAATCGGAACTGATTGATGAAGTACGAGATGCACAGCTTGTAAAAGATGGAAAAGTAGGTTTAGTAGGAGCACCTGCAAAGATATGGCTTGGAATACCTATAAACATAGGTAGTCAAACAATAGGTGTACTTGTTGTACAAGATTACCACAACAAAAACACTTATGGCATAAAAGAAAAAGAAATTCTAGAAATTATAGGGTACTCAATTTCTCGTGCAATTGAACGTAAAAAACTGGAACAAGAAAGAAAAGAATTAATAGTAAAGTTGGAAAACATGAACTTATCAAAAGATAAATTGTTTTCACTAATATCCCACGATCTGCGAGCTCCTTTTAATTCTTTATTAGGATTTTCTGAAATACTTACTACTGAATTTGATACACTTACACGAGAAGAAATAAAAGAATATCAAAACGCTATTTACGAATCATCAAAAAATTTATACAATATGACAACCAATCTTCTGCAATACTCAAGATTTCAGGTTGGTAGAATTGAATACGAACCCGAGATGTTGAATCTTTTGTATTTAATCGAACATAACTTAAATTTATTGAAAGGTAATTATCTTAAAAAACAAATTGACGTTAAAGTAAATATAGATAAGAGTTTATTTATTTTTGCCGATGAAGATATGATTAATTCGGTCATACAGAATCTCCTTTCAAATTCCTTTAAATTTACTTTCAGAGGCGGTAGCATTTCAATTGATGCATCTAAAAAAATAATTGATGAAGAGGAGAAAATTGAACTTATCGTAAAGGATACCGGAATAGGGATGAAACAAGAGAACATAGATAAAATATTTAATGCAGATGTATTTTCAAGTCCCGGTACTGAAAAAGAATTAGGTACAGGATTAGGATTGCAACTAATTATTCAATTTATTGAAAAGAACTGTGGAACATTAAAAATTGAAAGTATTGAAAACGAAGGTTCTACATTTATAATTACTCTGCCCTCTACAAAATCCCCATAAAACAATCTGTATCTTGAATCACTTTATATTTTCTTAACTTTAATTAATTTTTGAAGTAAAACAAATTATTATGTTTAAAAAGAACTTTACAATTATATTTTTCTTTTTCATTTCTTCAGTTATTGTTTACTCGCAAAATAGTAAAACTATTAGAGACACTACAATTGTTCCTGCAATAGAATATGAAGCAGGTGGATTTCACGAATTTATATTTGGTAAACATTGGAGAGATGTTTGGGCTACTTCCATAAAAGTAAAAATATTAGACTTAAATAATTTTGCAGGAGGTCTTACTCCATCAAAAAAAGGAGGTGGGCTTCAAACCAGAACACTTCACTTTACAGGCGCTGACGGGTTGGACTATAAATTCCGTTCAATAAATAAATATCCTGCTAAAATGCTTCCGAATGATTTAAAAGAAACATTTGTTGACGATGTTCTAAAAGATCAGATTAGTGCAGCAAATCCTATGGCTCCGCTGGTAATTGCTCCTTTATTAAAAGCCGTTGGTGTATTACAGGCAATACCGCAGTTAGTTTTAATGCCGGATGATAAAAAATTGGGAAAATACAGAAAAGAATTCGGCGGACTTTTGGGTATGATCGAAGTTCATCCTGATGAAGGCGATAATCCCGGTGAT
>JADFGB010000391.1 GCA_022567875.1 Bacteroidota bacterium
TAAGTGTCTACTGTAAATAAAATCTTCATTGCCGTCATTTATAATTACAATACCGCTGCCGTAATTTAATGCAACAGTAAGGGAGTCTGTTAATCGTTTTCGTGATTTTTCAGAGACTGTAATTTTATCAACAGCAATTTCAATATTGTGTATTTGGTACCTGTTAACCTGCATCCCTTTTGTAATTTCTTGTATCTCATTATCAACTCTTACTTTTAGGAACCCGTCGGATAATATTTGTACGAACAATTCCCTGTAGTTACCTTTTCTACTATTCACAACTGGGGCTAAAATGGTAATTTTCTTCTTTGCAAGAGATGAAATAATTGATTCGATTATCTGAGAAGTGGTTTGTTTTGTTACTTTTTTATTACAACTATAGCAAAACGGCTCTCCTACTTTTGCATAAAGCAGCCTAAGATAATCATAAATTTCAGTTACTGTGCCAACAGTTGAACGTGGATTGCCGGAAGTGGTTCTTTGTTCTATTGAAAGTGACGGACTCAATCCCTCAATCAAATCGACATCAGGTTTTTCCATCATATCCAAAAATTGGCGGGCATAAACCGATAAAGACTCTATGTATCTTCTTTGCCCTTCGGCGTATATAGTATCAAACGCTAACGAGGATTTACCGGAACCGGATAAGCCGGTTATTACTGTGAGTGAATCTCTGGGAATTTCAACATCGATATTTTTTAAATTATGCTCGCGAGCACCTTTTATTAAGATTGAATCCTTTTCCAATGTGTAACCAAGTTTAAATATTTAAATAATTATATTAGCTATAGAGTAATTGATAATCAAATTTTTAGGCGAATTTATTAAATTTAATTGAAAAAAAAAGACACAATATTAACGGTTAATGGTTTTAAAGAAGAAAAGTTTAAAGAAAAAGGCTCTCGATTTATTGCACAATGTTTTCCTATTTCAAATGAATTTGAAGTATCAATATTATTGGATGAAATTAGAAAAAAATATTATGACGCCACACACCATTGCTACGCTTACAAACTCTTTGAAGGGACTTCAAAATATTCTGATGACGGCGAACCCTCCGGAACTGCGGGATTAAGAATCTTAAATGCGATTGATCATTTTTTACTTACGAATACTCTAATTGTTGTAATTAGATATTTCGGAGGAACAAAATTAGGAGTTGGACCCTTGGGGAAGGCGTATTACAATTCCGCATCTGAAGTATTAAAAAAAGCCAATAAAATTAGCAAAACATTTTATAATAAATTTTTTGTAACGGTTAATTTCTCCCAAATAAGTACTGTCCACCATGTAATAAATATTAACAATGTGAAATTAATTAATACTGATTATAAAGATTCTGTCACATTTGAAATTTTAGTGCGTTTAAACGACATTGAAATATTTAAAGATAAGTTGATTGATGAATTGAAGGATGATGTAAAAATAAATGTGGAAAATAAGACGATACTTATTTAAGTAATTCAATTTAAAGTAATCTCCGAAGTTGCCTCGTTAAGAACTAATTACTTTTATAATTTATCGTATTCTTTTATTGTAACCTAGTAAGTTGCTTTTTAATAATTTATTTTCTTTTCAATTCATTCAAATATATCTTAGTCCATTCAAGTCCTTCTAATAAATTATTTAAATTTGTTAGACAATACGGGCTCATTTTTAAATAATCATTTTCAAATTTTTCTTTTTTCTTATCAGGCATTGATTTATTATATTCTTTTAATATATCTAACAAGGAAATAATATTTTCCGATAAATCTTTTTTTATATCTTCAAGATTATTAACATCCGGCAGATTTGCTCCTTTTTCAAGTACTCTTCTAAGTCCCCTTACATATTTAGCAATAAAAATAAGACTATTGAATGATTCGTTATTTTCAATCTTCAAGCCTTCTGTGAAAATTAAAAGGAAATCTTCTTTGTTATTGATATTTTTTTTTGAAAATATTTCAACTTCTTTGAAAAGTGTTTCAGGAGTAAATTTTTCAAATTTATACATAATTATTTTATTTTTATTCCTAATCCAATCCCGTCACCGATAGGCATAATACTTGTATTAAGAGATGGAGTTTTCATAAACATTTTATTAAAACTTCTGATGTGTTTTGTAGAGCTTGCATATTTTT
>JADFGB010000392.1 GCA_022567875.1 Bacteroidota bacterium
CGGGATCAAAGTGTACGTTAAATGATGGATCTTCTTCGTGCAATGTGTGAAGACCCGTTGCAATTTTATCTTCATCACCTTTAGCTTTTGTAATAATTGCCCCTCTAATAGCAGCATCAGGAAAAACAATTGGGCTAAGGTTTACAGATAATTCCTTTGATGAAAGAGTGTTATTAGTATGTGTGTTTTTAAGTTTTACTACAGCACCAATATCTCCGGCTGATAATTTTGATACCTCGGTTCTATTATGTCCGTTCAATAAAGATAATTGACTGATCCTCTCAGTATTTCCATTTGCTTGGTTTACTAAATCAAGACCGTGTTGAACTGTACCGGATATAACTTTGAATATAGATAATTCACCAACATGCTTTTCTGAAATTGTTTTAAATATAAATAAAACAGGTTCTGCATTAATATCTACCTTTAATTCAACTTTATTATCTGTTCCTTTTAAAAGTCCAATTTCCGGTTTCCTATCCTCAGGTGAAGGGCAATATGTACATACAAAATTAAGATAATTATTTATACCAATGGATTTCAATGCAGATACAGCAAAAATAGGAGTAAAACTTCCATCATTAATAGACTGCCTTAAGCCTGTTACTAATTCATCATCAGATAGAGTGCCATCTTCAAAATATTTATTCATCAATTCTTCAGATGATTCTGCAACCATTTCTATTAATTCAGTTCTGTATTTTTCAGCTGTCTCTTTTTCTTCATCAGGTATATCTGCTTCGGTTACTTTTCTACTTCCTGCATCACCATAAATATATAATTTCATTTTAATTACATCAATAACTGAATTGCAATTTGGTCCTTCTTTTACAGGATAAGTAACAACAGAAGCGTTATTAAATAATCTTTCTTTTGCTTTAGATACTGTTGTGTTAAAATTGGAATGTTCATTATCAACTTTATTTATAATTATTGCTGCAGGTATTTTATCTTTTTTAACAAATTTAGTATAAATTTCAGAACCTACTTCAACACCTTCAGCAGATTTTAATACAACTGTTGCAAGGTCAGTAATACGTAATGCCGAGTTAACCTCGCCTACAAAGTCTGCATAACCCGGAGTATCTATAATATTGATATGTTTGTTATCCCAATCAAGATGAAGAAGTGAAGATGAAATTGATATTTGTTTTTCAATTTCATTAGATAAATAATCTGATGTTGTGTTCCCTTCTGATATGGAACCAATTCGATTAATTTCATTTGCTGTGAAAAGTAATAATTCGGAAATTGAAGTTTTACCACTACTTCCGTGGCCTATTAGTGCGACATTTCTAATTGCTTTTACATCATAATCTTTCAACTATAAACCTCCATTAATTCAGCATAAGTAATTATTATTTTTTATTATATTTTTTCCAGAATGCCTCAATTCCGTTTACCACAGCAGTTAGAGCCCTTATTAGTCTGAAAACCGGATCTTCTACACCTTTACGTAATTTAGCTTCGAAGTTTAATATTGTATCTACTCTATTCTTTACATCATTTACAGTTGTTCGTACAAGTTCAACAGGTTCTTTCACGCCCTCCGATATTTCATTTATATTATTGCTAAGTTCAGTCATAGAGCCAATAAATGGGTCTAATTTTGTAGAAATTTTTTTTATTTCTTCTTTTATTTGATTAAAAGATTTTGTTATTCTATAAATATAGAATATTAAAAAACATATATCCCCATTATCTCTAGTTTACTTGTAGGTCTAGAAATCTAAGTTCTTCATTTAAATCATTTCTTCGATTTTTCAACATTTCACGCTCTTCACTAATTATTTTCCTAATTTCATCGAACAATGCATTTAACATATAATCCATCGAGTGTTTCGAAAGGCCATCCGATTCTTTAATTTTCTCAATCCCTCTAAGTCTATAAGCTTGAGCTAAAGCCCTAATAAGAAGTCTGTCCATATTGGCTGTTTTTTTTTCTAATTGCCTAGCTAATATTTTGTCCTCCTTTATAATTTTTTCAAGTGTTGGTATGTAATATCTATTTGATTTAATGCTTTTAAGAAAGTCTTTTACTTCCTTAAAATCCCATTGCTGAAATGATTCAAGTTTTTTAACTCTTCCATAAATCTCCTTGATTCTATCAATAAATTCCCTAT
>JADFGB010000045.1 GCA_022567875.1 Bacteroidota bacterium
TAGATAATACTCCCGATCTTCCGCATAATGGGATTTATTATGCTTACAATTCACCTGATAATATTGCATACCTTGGCACCTGGGGCTATGGTTTTGTTCGAACGGACGGAAATTTATTTGAAACTTTTAATACCGCAAACAGCGGAATGCAAGGCATTCCAAATGACCCGGATTTTCTTGTTATTTCAGGCTTTGGTGCTGATTCAAAAAATAATATTTGGGTCCTAAACTTTTGGGCTGCAGATAGAAACGTTTTAAATGCATTAACACCAACAGGTTTATGGCACCATTTTAAAGTACCTTCAGAACTTAATCTTACTCTTCAATTTCATTTCAATTTAGTTGTTGATCAATTTGATACAAAATGGTACAGTTCAACTGATCCAAAAAGATCAGGGTTGTTCTTTTTTAATGAGAATACAACATTAACAAACACAGCCGATGATATTTCCGGTTTTTTTTCAACTTCAAATGGATTAAACAGCAATTCAATTTCTGCAATTGCTCTCGATAAAAGAGGAGAATTATGGGTGGGTAGCAATTTTGGTGTAAATATTATCAGTAATTTAGGCTCATTATCTTCAAGCGGTTCTAATCTTAGAATCAGTTCTGTGTTTTCTTTAAGACAACAAACTATTAATTGTATTGCTGTTGATCCCTTAAATCAAAAATGGATTGGCACAAACCAAGGGCTTCTGCTTGTTAATTCTGATGGATCAAAATTATTAACAACACTTAATACAGCTAACAGCGCCTTATTATCCAATATTATTACAAGTATTGCAATAAATGAAAATACAGGTGAGGTTTTTGTTGGTACAGACAACGGGCTTACTTCATTTATTACTACAGCAGTAAAACCGGTAACTAATTTTTCTGAATTGTTTACATATCCGAGTCCTTTTATTATCGGTAACGGTAATAATAAATTAATAATTGACGGATTAGTAAAAGATTCAGATATTAAAATTCTTACAATTTCTGGCAAATTATTAAAAGAGTTTTCATCACCCGGAGGTAGAATTGCATCTTGGGACGGTAAAGACCAAAACGGAAATTATGTAAGCAGCGGTGTTTATATAATTGTTGCCTTCGATAAAGACGGTAATAACGTAACCACGGGAAAAGTTGCTGTAATTAGAAAATAATTAATTATTTTTTACCATTCTTTCTCCATAAATAATCAAAATAAATGATAGATATTCTTCAAATATCATTACAATTTAGTGCTAAATATTTATACAGGGATGTATCATTTAAAATAAATTCCGGGGATAAAATTGCTTTGGTCGGAGCAAACGGAACAGGTAAATCATCACTTTTAAAACTAATAACAGGACAATTATCACCTGAAAGCGGTAAAATACAAAAAACTAAATTAGCAACTATTGGATATCTGCCACAGGATAATATTGTCCATAAAGGCAAGTCATTAATTAACGAAGCTAATTCTGCACTTACCGATATTACATTCTTAAGAAATAAAGAAGATGAAATTTCTAATGCATTAAATCAAGCAGGTATTACTGAAAATGATAGAGACAGTCTTATCAACCAGTTAGGGGAAGTTCATCATAGGCTTGAAGACCTCGACTCTTTTGCAAGCGAAGCTAAAGTAAAAAAAGTACTAATGGGTTTAGGATTTAAAGAAGTTGAATTTGAAAAACCAACTGAGCAATTTTCCGGTGGTTGGCAGATGAGAATTGCCCTTGCTAAAATTTTAATTTCTCAAAACGATATCTTACTTTTGGATGAGCCGACTAACCATCTTGACTTGGATTCTTTAAAATGGCTAACAAATTATTTGAAATCTTACATGGGTGCAATACTTACTGTATCTCACGATAAATATTTTATAAATGAAATAACAAATAAGACTATAGAGTTATTCGGTGGTAAATTTTATTTTTTTAACGGCACTTACAATGCTTATCTAAATTATAAATCAGAAAGAGATCAGCTTAACATTAAACTTGCAGAACAGCAGGAAAAAAAAATTAAAGAGACTGAAAAGTTTATTGAAAGATTCAGATATAAATCTACCAAAGCAAAACAGGTTCAAAGTAGAATTAAACAACTTAAGAAAATAGAAAAAATAGAATTACCTGATAAAGAAAAATCAATTTCAATTAAATTTCCCGAAGCTCAAAAATCAGGTATAACAGTTGTCGGTCTTAAATCCATTTCAAAATCATTTAATGATAAATTAGTTTTTAAAAATGTAACCCTACAAATAAACCGCGGAGATAAAATTGCTTTTGTAGGGCCAAACGGAGCCGGAAAAACCACCCTATCAAAAATTATTGCCAGTAAATTAGCTCCTACGACAGGGTTAAAAGAGACAGGATATAATGTTTTTACATCATATTATTCCCAAGATGTTGCAGACGAATTAAATAAAGATATTACAATATTAGAAACACTTGAAGATATGGGAAGCGAGTTAACACAAAATCAGCTTAGAACATTACTTGGTTCTTTTTTATTTAATGGTGATGATATTTACAAAAAGATTTCCGTTTTATCCGGAGGTGAAAAAAGCAGGGTCGCACTTGCTAAGATTCTTTTAACAAAATCAAATTTTATAATTTTTGATGAACCAACCAACCATTTAGATATGACTTCGTCACAATTACTCCAATCCGCCTTAGTTAATTTTTCCGGTTCACTTGTAATAGTTTCACACGATGTTGATTTTTTAAGGCCAATTGCTAACAAAGTACTAGATATAAGGGATGAAATAGTTATCCTATATGAAGGGGATATTGATTATTATCTTTGGAAAAAAGAAGAAGAATTTGGCAGCAATATTTCAGATAATAAGGAATTTAAAAAAGATAAATCCGGAAAGGATCTAAACAAAAAAGAATTGAAAAGAATAGAAGCTGAAAAAAGACAATGAAGATTTCAAGCAACTAATAATTTAATAACGGAAATTAAAAAGATAGAAAACAGAATTAGCAAGCTTGAAGCTGAAGAAACCGATTTAGGAAATAAATTAACCGAATCTAACTTATACGATGATTACCAAGCAGCTATAAAAATTAATTCGGAATACAAAAAAACAAAGGATGAACTGGAAAAATTATTATCAATCTGGGAAGATAAACAGGGAAAATTAAATGGAATTAAAAGTAAGTTCAGCTGATGCAAAGAAAAACAATTAAACCATTAAAAAGATTCGGGCAAAATTATATTCAGGATAAAAATGTTTTATTAAAAATCATAAGTGAATTTAATCCTCAATCTAAAGACAAAATAATTGAAATTGGGCCGGGTCACGGTGCTTTAACTAAATTACTTTTAGAAAAGGTAAATAATTTAACAGCCATAGAAATTGATACGAGAGTGATAGGAACTCTACAAAAACTTTCCTCGAATATTAAAATTGTTAACGATGATTTTTTAAAAATAGACTTAAATTCTATTTATAAAAATGATAATAAAAAAATAAGGATTATTGGAAACATACCTTACAATATCACATCTTCTATTATATTCAAATTGATTGATAATAACGAAATTATTTCAGATGCAGTATTTATGGTTCAGCACGAAGTTGCAAAAAGAATGACGGGAATAAAGGGAACAAAAGATTATGGGATTTTTTCTATTATTATAAATTATTTTTGTGAAGTGAAATATTGCTTTAAAGTATCAAGAAATGTTTTTCAGCCAAAACCTAATGTTGATTCCGCTGTAGTTCATCTAAGATTTAAGTCTAACAAAGAAGATTATTTAGTGCAGAAAACATTTATTAAAGTTGTAAAAGCTTCTTTTGGTAACAGACGAAAAATGTTAAGAAATTCTTTAAGTAATAGTATATTTAAAGACCTTAATTTCAGCAATTGTAAAATTGACTTATCAAAACGTGCAGAGAATTTAGATATAAAAGATTTTATAAAATTATCTAAGTTTATATTAAAGAATAAATATAAATAATAATTCTTTTGGGAGTCATCTGGAAAATATGGAAAAAATTAAATCATTTATTATAAATATTAAAGCTTATGATTTAGTTACTATTTTCTTTTTCATATTATTAATTATTGCAAATATTATATTTAATAATTTTGTAGAACTTTGGGCTACACTTGTTCTCTTAAATATTGTGTTAATTTCCTTCATCTTAATAATGGCTTATATAGAATATAAATATGAGAATAAGATTGTAAAAATATTTCATTATTGGTATTTAGCTCCACTTGTACTACTAACATTTAAAGAAATTTATCTTCTTGTCCATGCGATAAGACCCAATGATTATGATTGGTTATTTATAAAAATTGACAGATGGATTTTCGGTACAGACCCAACTGTTTTTCTTCATCAGTTTGCATTCCCTTTACTAACAGAAATACTACAAATTGTATATGGTTCTTTTTATCTTTTACCAATATTCCTATGTTTAATTCTTCTTTATAACAATAAACAAACTGCATTTGAGTTCTCGGTTTTTGTAATTATTTATGGTTTTTTTCTTTCATATATGGGCTATTTTTTACTTCCCGGTATCGGCCCAAGATTCACACTACATGATTTTGCTACTATTAATCAACAATTACCTGGATTGTATTTAACAAATTTTCTAAGAGACATTGCAAATTTTGGTGAATCACTTTTACCGAATACGCCCAACCCTGCTGAACTTGTTCAAAGGGATGTTTTCCCGAGTGGACACACTATGATTACTCTTATAGTTATATATCTGTCTGTTAGGTTAAAAAGTAAATCAAAATTCTTTTTTATACCCTGGGGATCATTGTTAATTTTTTCAACTGTGTATTTATGGTATCATTATGTAATAGATCTATTCGGTGGACTAATTTTTATGTTATTTGCTTTGTGGAGCGGTAAATATTTGTTTAATTGGTGGAGAAGAAAAATTGGAAAGGAAGAGTTTGAATATAATCATATACATCAAATTAATCATTCTGTTTTAAAATATGATAAAAAAAAGCAAGTTAAATTTATATTTGATAACATTGCAGATAAATATGATTTCTTAAATCATTTATTAAGTTTTGGTCTAGATTTTTACTGGAGGAAAAAAGCTCTGAAATTATCAGGGCTAAATTCAAAATCCGTATTATTAGATGTAGCATGCGGTACAGGTGATGTGGCAATTGAAGCAAAAAAAATGGGAGTTACAAAGATATATGGAGCTGATTTTTCTTTTAATATGCTTAAAATTTTTAACTCAAAAAGTAAATGGATAAAAGGAAATAATATTCAATTAGTTGCTGAAAATATGCCAATTAAATCTGAATCATTTACCAATATAACTGTGGCTTTTGGGGTAAGAAATTTTTATAACATTGAAGAAGGATTTAATTCATTTATAAATATTTTAAAACAAAACGGTAAAGCAACTATTATAGAATTTAGACTTCCGAAGAATTTTATTTTAAGATTTTTATACGAATTTTATTTTAATAATATTCTACCCTTTATAGGAGGAATTATTTCCGGTAACAGAGAAGCATATAAATATTTACCTAATTCAGTGCAAGATTTTGATAAAAAAGTTAATATAGAATCTTTATTAAAAAAGACAGGATTTTCTAAAGTAGAAAAGTACAATTTGACTTTTGGAACAGTTCAGGTTTTAATTGCCACTAAATAATAATTTAATCAACATTTCAAATAATATTATTATCTACCATTAATTGTTTTAACTTATTAAATGCTTTTGCCCGGTGGCTAATTTTATTTTTAATATTAGGAGAAAGTTCTGCAGTTGTCTTTTCGTATCTATCAGGTAAAAATAGGGGGTCGTATCCAAAACCGTTAGTCCCTCTTGGTTGGGAAATTATTTGTCCCTTGATTTCATCATTTGTAATGATATTATTTTTAGAATCTATATAAACAGCAGTACACACAAACTTTGCACTATGTGGATCCGGAAAAGATTTTAATTCATCTAATAATTTTAGATTGTTTTTTTTATCGGTAGCATCATCTCCGGAATACCGTGAGGAATAAATTCCGGGCGCGCCGTTAAGTTGTTCAACAATTAATCCGGAGTCATCACTAATTACAGGCAGTTTAAATTGTTTGTAAATTTCTTCAGCTTTTTTTAATGCATTTTCTTCAAATGTACTTCCGTCTTCAACAACATCAATTGCATTATCAAAATCATTTAATGAAAGCAGTTCAATATCTGTATCAGAAAAAATATTTTTTACTTCTTTAAATTTCCCTTTATTCTTTGTAGCAAATAATATTTTCATTTGATGTACTAAATTCTTTTAAGCAGTTTGTTAAGTTCATTTTCTCCATTTCTTCTTAGCTCAGTTTCATCATAGAGTAAAGATTTACTATCCCTAACAAGGCACTCCCCTTCTACCATAACAGAATCTATGTTATTTCTTCCCGCTGAATAAACAATTTTTGAATAAACATTCTCATTATCATTTGATAAAGAAAGAAACGGTGTTTCCAAATTCATAAGTACAATATCTGCTTTTTTACCTATTTCAATACTTCCAATTTCCGAACCTAGTCCAAGTGCATTTGCTCCATTAATAGTAGCAAGTCTAAAAACTGTTTTTGCATCCATTTCTGTTGGACCGTGGATTGGTTTTTGGATAAGTGCTGCTAATCTCATTTCAGTAAAAATATTTAATTCATTATTGCAGGGCGCACCGTCAGAACCAAGTGAAACAGATATTCCTTCTTTTATAAACCTTGGTATATTGGCAATTCCGGAACCTAATTTTAAATTTGAAGAAGGACAATGTGCAATATTTACATTTTTATTTTTTAGAATACCTATTTCTTTATCATTAACGTGAATTCCGTGAGCAAGTACCGTTCTATTACTCAAAACACCAATAGAATTAAAGTAATCAATATTTTCTTTGTTAAATCTTTTTCTTACTTCCTCAATCTCTTTTTTATTTTCAGAAGAATGAGTATGGTATAAACTTCCATCAAAATCATTCATCATTTGCCAGGTTTCAATCAGAAGTTTCTCTGAACACGAAAGAACAAATCTTGGTGCAAAACCGTATTTAATTTTACCGTTATTTTTATTGTGAAAAGCTTTTGCTAATTCATAAGCTTCATTTAATTCATTTTCAGTGGAAGCTTTAAAAGAAGGGTAAAGATTGTTTATATCAATCATACATTTTCCGGCAGTAGCTCTCATCCCGGAATTTATTAATTCTTCAAAAACTACTTCCTGATGGCGAAGAGTTCCCATATCTAAAATAGTTGTAGTCCCACCAAGTAAAAGTTCATTGATTCCTAATCTAACAGAGGAGCGAAGAGAA
>JADFGB010000393.1 GCA_022567875.1 Bacteroidota bacterium
TAAAAATAGATGTACTACATTCAATGTAAAATTATTTAGTGAAAAAATGATGTTTACATTTTTAGAGAAACAATTAAAACTGGACTGGCCTAATAAGAGTCCTATTTTATCTGAACGAGATAAAAATCTTCCTAACTATGAACAATTATTACAAAAATTTTATATTGAATAAATGGAACGAAATATTAAACCAAAAGTTTCAGTTATAATTGCCACATTCAATAGTAGTCATACATTACATTACACAATTAAAAGTCTTCTTAATCAAACTTTTCAGGATTTTGAAGCTTGGATTATTGGAGATTGTTGTACTGACGATACTGAACAAATAATTACTGATTTTAATGATTCCAGACTTAATTGGTACAACCGAAGTGTTAATTCTGGTAGTCAGCCTGCACCCAACAACGAGGGTCTCAAACGGGCAGTGGGTAAATATATTGCATATTTAGGTCATGATGATTTATGGATGCCTAACCATCTTAAAGAACTCGTATCACATGAAGAAACACTTCAACTGGAATTTACTTATTCTCTAACATTGTGCATATCACCTAAGGGAATAGAATCCGTTCTTGGGAAAAAATTCATAGGAATCTACCAAATGAATTTTCAAACACCTCCATCAAGTTGGTTACATAAAAAAGAACTAATAAATAAAATTGGTTATTGGAATGAGAATTATTTAGACTTAACAGTTGGTCCGGATATGGACTTCTTTAGAAGAGCATTTTCTTCATGTAATAAAGTTCATCCTTTGAAAAAACTTACAGTACTAAAATTTCGTTCACCAGCATGGAAATCTTATCAAAACAAAGAAGAATTGACAAAAGTAATAAAAAATTATTGGGAGCGTATTTCTGCTAATTCATATCAGCTTGAATTAGAACTACTTAATCTTATAGCTTTTAAATATAGTCAATTCCATATGCAAGGAATGATAATTCCACCCCGTAAATGTATAAGAATGTTAATGAGGTACTACTATCATTATTTGAAAAAACATTTGCTGAAAATTCATATATTTAAAATATTCTTTAATAAATACTATTTGTTTAAGAGAAAAAAAAATCTAATTCAAAGAGGATTAAACTAATTACATTAGTGCAATAAATAATAAGATCAGTCATTTTTTTAAATGATTATAATGGTTACTCATAAAGCAAAAAAAGATGAAAAATTTAATTTCTAGAAATACGAAAGAAACCTTTATATAATTAATTTTGCTCCTATTACTTTAAAGGACTTCAACCTCCTTCAATTTTACCTCTTGGATTTTTTAGTCTAAAAGCTTTTTGAATTACTACCAATAAATTGATTACTATTCTGATTACATTTTTTTCATTATCTCAGTAATCATGAAAATCATAATAAGCGAATATTCTATTAAATAAAATGAACAACCGTGTAAAAATAAAAGTAATTAATTGTTATTTTTTATGAACTAAAAGTTTTATTATTTCTGAACGAAATTCATCTATACTATTTTCGGTGAGCAGAAAATAAATTAATCCAACAATACAGAACAGCAACAAAATTAATTTAACTTCTGTATAAATAACCATTTTATAGGAAGCTAATGCTAACGTCAATCCCAAAACAAATATTATAAATTGATATTGATTAATAACTATCAAACCTATTAAATTTTTAATTTGAATGGTTTGTAATATAACCCTTACTGTAACAGCTATTAAAGTTGAAATTGCAGCCCCTATTGCACCATAAATGGGTATTAAAAATAAATTCAATATTAGGTTTATTATTATTAGAATAAACGTATTAATGGCCTCAAACTTGTATCCACCTATCATTTGTAATAAGCTAGTAGACTGCCCTATTGTAATGTAAATGAAATTGCTAGTTGATAATAATAATAAGCCAACAATAAAGACATGATCGTTTTCAATATTGGAAAATAATGAAATAAGATAGGTGGGAAAAAAAGTTATGAAAACAAATAATATGCCACTTATATTACTTGACCATTTACCTAATTCATAATATTTTTTCGCTAAAATAGAAATATTACCTTTTAAAAAATTTACTGCAGCAAAAGGCTTGAAAATGGTAGAAAACGACTGATGAGTTAATAATAAAATATTAGAAACAAAGAAT
>JADFGB010000046.1 GCA_022567875.1 Bacteroidota bacterium
GATTAACTATCCTTGAAATCAGGTGTTGTTATGGAAGAAAAAGAAGGTAATGTAACCGCTTCAAGACTTGGGAAGACTGAGGATAGAAAAAAACTGAATGGAGAAAAAGATAAACTCTCACAAACTTCATTTGAGGGAGTTTCAATTAGAAAAAATCTTAACGAAACAGCTTTCTTCTATCCTGAATTAAGAACAAACGAGCAAGGTGAAATTGTTATTTCATTCACAGCACCGGAAGCATTAACCCGATGGAAGTTTATGGGCTTTGCCTATACAAAAGATCTTAAGAGCGGAATAGTTTATAACGAAACAGTTACACAAAAAGATTTGATGATTCAACCAAATCCGCCAAGGTTCTTGAGAGAAGGTGATGAAATCTATTTCACCGCAAAGGTCATTAATTACCTGTCTGCACGCTCCACATGGAGAACAAAATCCATCTGAATCACTTGCAATTGCAATTGCTTTAAATTTTCTTTCGCCTTCGGATATAGCTTTAAAAATAGCAGTTCTTTCGGCACAGATTGTTAAACTGTAAGAACTAGTTTCAATATTACCGCCGGTATATATTTTATTATCTTCTGTTAAAAGAGCTGCACCAACGTGAAAATTGGAATACGTGGGAAGCGAAACCTTTTTTGCCTCCAATGCTTTATCTGCTAATTCTTTGTATTCCATATAACCTTAAAAATTTATTTTTATAAAATAGATGTTTTGTAACATAAATCAAATTTACTTTATTAACTTTATCCTTTCCATTTTATATCTGAAAATTTGGAATTAAAAATATTTACAATTAATAACAGCTCATAAATTATCTGCAAATAAATTATTTCAAAGGGATTAAAGTTATAATTAATCAACTTTTGCATTCTCTTTATTAAAACAATATCGGTTAAAAATTTAAATATGAAAAAGACGGAAAAAAAGATATTAATAAAAAACAAAAAAGGTAGAATGAGAAAAAATAAATTTGAAAGATGCCACACTCCTAATAAATATTTGTGCTTGGGCAGATAATAAAAAGAAGTTGATGTATGTCTGGCTTTTTGCTGAAGATAATCTTTAAAAGATGAAACGGAATTAGTAAAAACTAATCCTTCTTTTTCGATAAAACATCCTATTTTTGCTTTTTGTTTTATTGCCTCTCTTATAAAAAGGTCATCATCGCCGCTTAATGTATCTGTTGTATTTTTATAACCGCCGATATGTTCATAAATATTTTTTGTAAAACCAAAACTGCGTGCTGAAGCCGAATAAGGGAGCCCGTATGTTGCTGCAGTAAAAGTTAAAATGGTTGTCCTCAAATTTTCAAAACAAGAGATTTTATTTATTAAAGATTCGGTTTTTATAAACGGTGAAGCACCAAATACAACATCATATCCTTGACTGAATTTTGAAGCAAAAGATATAAGCCAGTTTTTTTGTGGTAAGCAGTCACCGTCCGTAATAACAATATAAGGATTAGATGCTTTCCCAACTCCAAATTCTAAAGCACCTTTTTTTCCAGGATATTTTTTCTCTCCCACTTTATAAAGTTTTATGTTATCAATTTTTTTAACAGCATCATTTATTATTTGGTAAGAATCATCATCCGAATTATCATCAATAATAATTACTTCATAAAAATCTTTTGGGTAAAAAAGTTTTTTAATAGAAATAATTAAACCGGGAATATTTTCAGCTTCGTTTTTAATGGCAATAACTATTGAGAACTTTAAAAAATCACTTGAAGGATGTTCATCACTTGAAATAATTATTATAGCTTTTAAAAATTTAAAATTAGTATAAACAAAAAACAATGCAATGATAATTCCCAAGTAGATTAAAATGTTCATATCTAATAAATTAATATTCTTCCTCAAGCAGCCAATTTTCTGTTAGACTTGAATCAAGCTCCGAGATAAATCTTGACGGTTTTGAAAGCGTTATTCCTCTTTCCCTGTCGTACATATTCATCGGATATGTAACAAACAAATTTTGCTTTGCTCTTGTTGAGGCTACATACATCAGTCTTCTTTCTTCCTCCAAAGTTTCAACATTTTCAGCTGATCTTGCTGAAGGGAAGTAACCATCAACAGCGTGGATAATAAAAACAGAATGCCACTCAAGTCCTTTTGCGGAATGAATTGTTGATAAAGTTAAGATCTCATCTTCTTTGTCCTCTTCTTCAATATCAACAACGCTTTTAATTATTGGTTCTATTGCCATATCAGCTAAAAGTGAAACAAGTGAACGGTAGTTCTCAACTATGTTTTGAAAAATTTCCAGATCTTTTTTCCTTTTGTTAAAATCATCATATTTTAATTTAAAAAGCCTGTCATAATAATCTAAAACTAATTCAACTTTTTCCGAAGGTGTGGTTTCCTCAGTGTGGAGTCTGTATAAAACTCTGAATAAGTCAATTATTTTTTGATTCTTAAATGTGTTTTGATTGTCTGGGTTTTGTCCGATCGTCAATCTGCCAATAGCTAATTCATCAAGAACAAATTGAGCAGTTTTTATACCGACTCCTTCGTGCAAAAGCAGAACCCTGTACCAGCTAACAATGTCTTTTGGGTTTGCTGCAATTCTTAAAAAAGCCAATACATCTTTTATGTGTGCGGTTTCAATAAATTTCATCCCGCCGAATTTTTGATACGCAATATTTGCTTTGTTTAATTCTATTTCTAAATCGAATGAAAAAAAAGAAGAGCGAAATAGAACCGCGATATCATTAAGGGGCACTCCTTCTTCGCGCAGCTCTAAAATTTTTTCTACTATAAATTGTGATTCTAAATTCTTATTAACTGCTGCAATTATGTTGGGAAGTTTGCCGCCAATTTTTCTTGTGTAGAGATGCTTGTCATATTTTTCAATTGAGGAATCGATTATTTTGTTCGTAAAGTCCAAAATAGGCTGAATGCTGCGGTAGTTTTCCTCTAACTTAATAACTTTTACATTTTTATACAGCTTTGGGAATTCAATTATGTTTTTAAAATTAGCGCCCCTAAATGAATAAATTGATTGGGAATCATCGCCAACAACCATAAGGTTATTCGAGAGTTTTGTTAATCCGTGAACAATTTCAGCCTGAAGTTTATTAGTATCCTGATATTCATCAACCATAACAAATTTGATATCGGAGACTAATTTTTTTGCAGAAGGTCCGAATTCTTTAAGAAAATTATTCAAATAAATTAAAAGATCGTCATAATCAAGGAGACTATTTTTTCTTTTGTAGGAAATAAAAATTTTATTAATCTCTAATATTTGGGGCAGTAAATTTCTAAAATGTGGATATTCTTCTTCCACAATTTCCGAAATAGGTTTATCTTTATTAACACTCAAGCTATATATTCTTAACAGTGTTGTTTTTTTAGGGAATCTTTTTTTATCCGTTACCAAACCGGATTGAGTGCGGATTAAGTTTATTACATCTCCTGTATCTCCCTGATCTAAAATGGTAAAATTAGGTTCTAGGCCGGATTCTTTTGCGTATTTCCTTAATGTTAAATTTGCAAATGAATGAAAAGTACCACCACTAATTTTTGAGCATCTGTTATCAAGAAGTGCTGATGCTCTGTTCATCATTTCGTTTGCTGCTTTGCGTGTAAAAGTTAAAAGTAAAATTGATTTCGGATCATAACTGAGTTCAACAAGTCTTGCAACTCTGTAAACAAGTGTTCTGGTTTTACCTGTTCCGGCACCGGCAATAATTAAAAAAGTTCCTTCAACAGAGGAAACAGCTTCGTACTGAGATTCGTTTAATTCATTTTTATAATTAATTACAAAACGGGCTTCATCAAATGTTTGATGTATTAAGCCCGTTTTATTTAATCTTTTCAGCTTATATTTTTTTTGTGTCATCTACTCAGAGCTTTTGGTTTCCCTAATATTTCTGAGATTACAATGTATTTTTTTAATGAGTCTTTATTTTTCAGATCTTTCCTCAATAGAAGAAGAGGGTTTGACACACGAGTTTGGAAATCAGTTTCTTCATCATCCAAATTATCTAAAAGCTTGGTTGCTACTGTTTCTTTGTGTCTTTTAACTATTGGTACTTTATGTTCAGATAAAGTTGGAGTATGCTCGCTTAAAGTAACTGTATGTTCGCTTGCTGTAACTTCATGTTCAGATATAGTTGGTTTGTGGTAGTTAGCTTCTTTAAAATGATCTGTTGTTTCTTCTTTTTTCCATAAATCTTCAAAAGCAGATTCTTCGGTTTTATCAACAGCAGGATTGAATAAGTTTTGAATTTCTTCTATTATATCCTTTCCTGCAGGCTCTTCTTTTTTTACACCTAAATCAGTTTCCTTTTCTTGATTTTGATAAACCATTGCTTCATCAGCTTTACCATCCTTTTTTTTCTTTTTCTTAAAAAAAGATTTGACAAAGCTGACGATAATAAACAAATAGATTAATATTTCAAAAAAGTTATCCATTACTCTTTAGGACCTTTTTTCTTTTGTTCAGGTTTTGCAATTGAATCGCGCATATCTGTATCAGATTGTATATTCTTCATATTGTAATAATCCATAACACCTAAATTGCCTTTTCTAAAAGCATCTGCCATAGCTTTAGGAATTTCGGCTTCTGCTTCAACTACTTTGGCTCTTTGTCTTGCAACTTCTGCTGTCATTTCCTGCTCAAGAGCAACAGCAGCAGCTCTTCTTTCTTCTGCTTTAGCCTGAGCTACTTTTAAATCTGCTTCTGCTTGGTCAGTTTGCAGTATTGCACCAATGTTTTCACCTATATCAACATCTGCAATATCAATTGATAATATCTCGAATGCTGTTCCAGAATCCAACCCTTTTGCCAGAACGCTTTTTGAAATTACATCAGGATTTTCTAAAACTTCTTTATGAGTTGTACTTGAACCAATAGTAGAAACAATTCCTTCTCCAACTCTTGCCAAAATTGTTGCTTCGCCGGCACCTCCAACAAGTCTTTCAATATTTGCCCTAACGGTAATTCTTGCAATTGCTTTTAATTGTATACCGTCTTTTGCTATTGCAGAAACAAGAGGTGTTTCAATAACTTTAGGAACAACAGACATTTTTACTGCTTCCAAAACATCTCTTCCTGCAAGGTCTATTGCAGTCGCTCTCTCAAAAGTAAGAGGTATATTTGCTTTATCGGCAGAAACTAACGCGTTTATTACATTAACAACATTACCACCTGCTAAGTAATGTGCTTCAAGTTTGCCTACTTCAAGTGTAATTCCTGCTTTTGCAGCAGTAATAACGCTTCTTACAATTATTACCGGAGGAACTTTACGTAAACGCATTCCAACCAAATCTTGAAATATCTTAAGTTTTACACCTGAAAAATAAGCTGTAATAAATAAGCCTAGTGGTACAAAGTATAAAAAAACAATCATAAACAACACAATTGCTATAATTAGAATTATTGAGAGTCCTGCTATTGCTTCCATCATTTAGCCTCGATATTTAAATTATTAAAATTCTGTAGATATTCTAAATTTTGAGTAAAACTAATTTAATAAGGTTAGTAATTTAATCATAATAAAAGAAACATTATAAGAAAAATAATGTATAATTTTAATACGGTACTAACTTTTAAGAGATACTATTTATTTTTTAGATAAAATATTTACAGTGTCTTTCTTGATGCATTATTCATTTATACTAATTATATATGTACCATTTAAATATGCATTAAAAACGTTTGCTTGTTTGATGAATTTTGAATATCTATATTTACTGCAACAAATAAACAGTTAATTTTGTTAATAAAATAACCGCTAATAAAATCAGAGATAAAGTTAATGGAAGGAAATTTTTCAGATAGACTTCAGGATGTAATAAGGCTAAGCCGTGAAGAAGCATTGCGTTTAGGTCACGATTATATTGGAACCGAGCATCTTCTTTTAGGTATTATTCGGGAAGGGCAGGGTGTTGCCGTTCAAATATTGAGAAATCTTGATTGTGATTTAATGAAACTAAAAAAAGCCATAGAAGATACAGTTAGAACTTCCGGCGGTACTTTAACAATAGGGAATATCCCCCTTACTAAACAAGCAGAAAAAGTTTTAAAGATTACTCAGATAGAGTCTAAAATTTATAAAGCTGATGTGATAGGAACCGAGCATTTATTGCTTTCATTATTAAGAGATGATGATAATATTGCCACGCAAATTCTTCATCAATTTAATGTTACTTATGACTCTACGCGTTCTGATTTGAATGCATTGCTGGGCGATAAGGAATCGTCAAGTCAATCAAGTTTAAAGATAAGAGTCGATAAAAAAACCGAAAGAACAAAGACACCTGTGTTGGATAACTTTGGTAGAGATTTAACTAAACTTGCCGCTGAAGACAAGCTTGATCCTGTTGTCGGTAGAGAAATGGAAATCGAAAGAGTAACTCAAATATTAAGTAGAAGAAAAAAGAATAATCCAGTACTTATTGGTGAACCGGGTGTAGGAAAGACAGCTATAGTTGAAGGATTGGCTCAAAGGATTATTTCAGGTGATGTTCCAGAACCGCTTAAAGACAAAGAGATTATTATGCTTGATATAGGCTCCCTTATCGCTGGGACTAAGTTTAGGGGAGAGTTTGAGGATAGATTAAAGGCATTTATTAAGGAAATCCAAAATTCTAATGGTAAATTAATTCTATTTATTGATGAGATACATATGATAGTAGGTGCTGAGGCAGCTGAAGGAGCTATTGATGCTTCTAATTTACTTAAACCAGCTCTTGCGAGAGGTGAACTACATACCATCAGAGCTACTACTTTAAACGAATATCAAAAACACATAGAAAAGGACCCTGCCCTAGAGCGTAGATTCCAGCCTATTTTAGTGGAAGAGCCTACCTTAGAAGATAGCATTGCTATTTTAAGAGGTCTTAAAGAAAAATATGAGATACATCATGGTCTTCGTATAAGTGATGAGGCAATTATTTCGGCAGTTAATTTATCTGCAAGATATATTTCAGATAGATTTTTGCCGGATAAGGCAGTGGATTTAATTGATGAAGCGGCAGCTGCTCGCAGATTGGAAACAGAAAGCCTCCCAACTGAAATTGATAAAGTAAGACGCTCTCTTACTCGTCTTGAAGTCGAGAAGTCGGCAATCGGTAAGGGGAATTCGGCAAATAAAGTAAGACTAAAAGAAGTCAAAAAAGAAATTGCCGAATTAAAAGATAAAAATGATGATTTATCTGCTCAGTGGCATGCGGAAAAATTGGCTTTTGAGAATTTACACAATTTGAGAAAAAAGATTGAAGACCTGAAGCGCGAAGCAGAAGTTGCTGAGCGAGA
>JADFGB010000047.1 GCA_022567875.1 Bacteroidota bacterium
GATAGAATTATCGACTAAATAAAAGAAGACGAAAGGGGGTGACAACAGATGGTTAAAATTTTACAAGGTTTTGTGAACGACTTAAGTTCACGTACTATACTATTTATTATTGCTCTAGTGGCAATTACTGTTTCTCCTGATCTTAGGGAATGGACAGTTGGAATTTTCAATATTCTACCTGAATCAGTGGAAGGTATAGCACAAGAAAATCCAGTCTTAGAACTTATCTTACTAGCAGGCGCTTACTATGGACGTAAGAACGTGCAAGCAAAGATATAGTCTAAAATAATAATATATGAATATTTTATTTCAGACATACGTTCCATTTCTTTTTCAAACGCAGGTCTCTTCTTACTACTGTAATTACCCCAAAGTTCAGAAAAATTAGCCTTCCGTTCTATTACTAAAATATCAGTATATCCAACAAGACTATAATCACCAGTCTTAAGAGTACCGGTAACCATCCCTTCGCACCGTGGGGGGCGATGATCCGAAACATGTGCGTCGAAAGTCCATCCTTTCTGTTCCCGACTATCTTTTATGATAGTATAATTAGGAAGAATTAATCTAGGCATTAAATCTTTTCCTTTTTAATGCCTTTTGTTTTACTTTTTTCCAGTGTTCTGAATTAAGATATTCCTTACAACCCATACCATTTAAAAGGATTTTCCGCCTTTCCCATGTATCTTTGTATGTCTTGTCTACCCTATTCATTTTTATGTCTGGCTTATGGTGAGACCCGAAGTTGAAGGCAAAGCTACGATAACCCAAAAAAAAGTTGATTTTTTCTGGTCTTTACCTGCCTTCAACGTTCGTTTGGCTTCCGGAGCCGCCCTCGTCTTGGCAACGTTGCTCATCATGTACGTGGCAACGCCTGTAACCTACTTATGAAGCATACACGCTCCAACTATCCGTCTCATTACTTTGTACCAACGTTGTGCTATGATAGTAACCCCCAGTAACACGTATTTATCTAATGCTGGTGCATTTAATGCGTCCACCAAATAAAAAACCCCTGAAACAGAGGTGGCCGTATTCAGGGGTCTCAGCATTTTTTATGGTGTGCCGAACACCAGCAATATCATTGCTTATACGGCCACTAATAAGTTATTTCTTTCTTTCTTAACGTTGCAAAGTTAATAATGTTTCATTTATAAACCTAATTTATTTTACTTTTCTTTTAAAATAATATAAAGCATAGGTGATTATCAAAAATGAAATGAAATTTGATAGTATAATCACGCTATTCCAAAATATAGAATTGTGCATCGTTTTTGTTTCGATAAAAAAGCAACCGGTTGAAAAGAACATATCCAATTTGTAAATCAAACCAAGCAAAATATGTTTGAAAACCACCGGTTGCCCCCATTCACAATCAATCAATATGGCTCTTACGGCTAATATGCTTGCCACTGCCTGCTTTTCTATCGGCAGTGAGCTTAAAGTTATCTAAAACATTTAATAACCCTGTAATATCACCGCCTCTTTTAGGTGGAATTAATTCGAAACTTATAAATGGTTTTTCCGCTTTTTCAATATGGTCGATAACTTTCATAAATCACTTGTTAATTTTTAGATAAAATGTAATATGAATAAATCTTTTATATATGTAAAGTATGTGATAATATTAATTTTGCTTTATAAATTTAAGCAGCTTATTATTCTTAAATATTGAAGTGGTGTCTGTTCTTACTTTTACATATTTACCGTTCAGCCACAAGCTGGTCATATCTCTATAATGATCGCTTAAAACTTGCCCCGACTGTCCGGTTGTTAATACCATTAAAAATTGTTCGGGCTTGGCAAAGTCGTAAATAAATCTCATCGCAGGACCCAGTATATTCTCAAATTCATCGTGTCTGAATCTCGGATATTCCTCTATGCTTTTTGCAAATGAATATTCGGTATTAAAAATTGTAGTCCCGTCTCCGCCTATTTCAAAAGGACCGATATTAACTAAATTATCCAGCATCTTCAATTTTCCGCTGAATATATGTTTAAACGTAACTTGATGTAAATTTCCCCATTGCCAATAATCCATCTTTTTACCGAGTTTGTTTTCCAAATAATCCAGGGCATCGGTTAAACTTTTTCTTATAATATAATTTTTAGTTTCCAATTTGGGTGTGTTTATATTATCGTACCAACTGTTATCATCTTCATTTAAAATCTGTTGAATGCTTCTGTAAGGTACATTTGCAATAAACACAAAATCATTTAATAACTCCTCACCCATTTCGTCTTCATAAATATTTATTATTAAAGTTTTAAAAAAGGCAGCATAAATAAGAGGTGTTTGACTGTATTTATTAAAATTAAAATCCCATTGTTTAAACAAGCTTAATGTTTTCCGAAGATTATCGTCAACTACTTTAATATTGCTAAAAGCCGAAAGTAAATGACCTGTAATTTCCTTTGCATAAGGCGAAACAAAATCCATTTGATAATTTTTAAAATCTTCTAATGAATGTTTCTTCTTTGATTTTAACAACTGAGTTATCCTGTCTATTCGTGATGACGGCTCCCACAAATTAGAAATATAATATTTGAAATTTTTTAATGTTTTATTATTTGCCGATGCAATAAAATGATTTGGTGGGTTTAACAAATACGGAATTTTATTTCTGCTTAAAATTCCTTTCCAACTATATTTACTTCTTGTTCCGTCAATTATATAACTTGCATCGTAGAATTTTCTTAAAGGAAGATCAGCGGCGAACACATAACCGATGTTCCCTTTTTTATCCCCATAAATAAAATTTTGTCCAGGTACTCCGAAATCATTTAATGCTTTTTTAAATTGATAGAAATTCTTTGCTTTATTTACATTATAAATTGCATTCAGTTCATCGCTGAATTCACTGCCGAGCCAGTGCATTGAAATAGGCGAAAATGTTTCCGGTTCATTCTTATATAAAAATGAAAGTGGATGTATATCTGAAATTATCGGTCCATTGCGTGTTATTTTTGTTACGTTAACAACCGGAGTAGAATTTCTTACATTTATAGTATCTTTTATAATTTTTAGGTTAAACCATTTGCCGTCATAAAAATATTTTTTACCTGAGCTGTCAATTTTTTCGCTGTAGAAATCAGCATCGTCCGCCATTATATTTGTCATAGCCCAGGCAATTGACTTATTTTTACCGATAACAATTCCCGGGATACCCGGCAGGGTGAAACCTGCTGCGTCCAAATTCCCCGCTTTAATTACTGCTGCAAACCATTTATCCGGTGCGCTGAAAGCAAGGTGAGTATCATTTGCTATTATAGGTTTTCCGCTTTCTGACATACTTCCATCAACAACCCAACTGTTTGAGCCGATATGTGTGCCGCGAAGTCCTAAAAATTTTCTAAACTGTTTCTCAACTCTTACAAACGAATTATTAATCTTTGGTAAATTAGCTATACCTTTGGGAATAATAACCGGGGCATCCTTCGGATAAGCGGGTAATATTTCTTTGGCTTTTTCAACTCCTACTTTTTGAATCAGTTCCGTGTATGCAAAGTCTGTCCACCAGCCGATGTTAAGCTCCCAGGCCATCATTCTCATTATTATCAGACTATGAATGGGTCTCCATTCTTCCGGTTCATAACCTAACACACTAAATTCAATCGGCAGTTTTCCGCCTGCATTTTTAATAAAAAAATTCACCCCGCGTGAATATGCTTTGAGAAGTTTAATATTGTTCCGATTAGACTTTGCGTAATTTTTAATTAGATTTCTTTTTATCCCAACGGTTAAGAACATCTTATCGAAAGGAATCGTCTTTTCACCGAAAATCTCGCTCAGTTTACCTGCGCCTGCTCTGCGTGCAATATCCATAGTAAATAATCTTTCCTGTGCGTGAACGTAACCCAATGCAAATGCTGCATCGTTTTCTGTCTGAGCAATAATGTAAGGAATTGCTACACTGTCTCTATAAATTTCAATATTGTTGTCAATACCGGAAATGTTTATTTCACCGCTGTATTCAGGTAATGAGGAATTGAGCATATTATAAAATATAGCTCCGCCGATAAGAATTATTACAATTATACTTATAAAAACAGCTAATGTAGTTTTAACCCAGGATTTCATTTTTTATAATTTGATTATTTTGAAAATCATTTCAAACCTTTGAGGTTTTAACTTGCCCGCTATGGCGGGAAACATCGAAGATTTTTTTAGTAATTATTCCCTCTATCAGTATCAGGATATTTCCGTCAATCGCCGGAGGTGTATTCTTGCATCTTCAACGCTGCATACTATATTTTATTTTCAATTTTTTATAAACAGAATGTAAAATAATAAAGATATTACAATTTTATCATCTTCCACAAAAAGTAATGTAGGGGAGTTTAACCTAGGGGAATTTTCTTTATCAGAGAGTTCCTTTTAAGATGAATCCGAAATTGGATCAGCTGTGGGGTAGAACATTACGTTTGTCGGAATAAGAACAGTAAAGGTTGAACCTTTACCTAATTCACTTTCTAATGTAATTTTACCCTTGAGTTTTTTAATGTATTTATTTGTGATAGTAAGACCAAGACCAGTGCCTTCATAAGCCCTAGAGGCACCTTCACTAACTTGGCGAAATTCTTCCCAAATTATTTCTTGCTTATCCTTTGGTATTCCAATACCAGTATCTACTACTTTAATTTCAGCATATTTATAATCCTTAGTTACATCCACATAAACCGTTATACCACCTTCTTTTGTATATTTAACAGCATTATTTATAAGATTATTTAAAATTTCATAGAATATCCTTATATCACTATGTATTATAAGGCCATCAACATTGTCTTTAATTTTAATAAAAATATTTTTTTTAAGTGCTGACTTTTCAAATAGTTTAATACTTCTATTGACTTCTTCAATAACATCAAACTCAGTAAGTTCTATTTCTACTGATTCAGATTCAAATTTTGATAAATTTAAGATTAGGTTCAATGTTTTTAGAAGTCGTTTACCATTTTCATTTATTAAGCTAGCAATTTTATTTAGTTCGGGATCTTTAATATCTTCTTCTAATATCTCGGTAAATCCTAATATACCCACTAAAGGAGTTCTTAGTTCGTGGCTCATATTAGAAAGGAAGCTGGATTTAAGCTTGTATAATTCTTCAGCTTTTTCTTTTGCTTTTATTAACTCTTCTCTCATTTCCCTTTTTTCAGTTATATCATCTTTGATTCCCATATAATTCAATATGTTTCCTTCATTATCAATAATAGGTGTAATTATTATGCTTTCCCAATAAAGTTCACCATTTTTTCGTTTATTTAAAAGTTCACCTTTCCAGGTCTTGCCATAGAAAATTGTATCCCATAGTTCTTCAAAAGTTTCTTTAGATGTTTGTCCAGATGAGAAAATACGAGGGTTTTTGCCTATCAATTCTTCTTGAGTATATCCTGTCACTTCAGTTATTTTGGGATTTGCATATTCGATATTACCATCCAGATCAGTAATTATTATCATATTAGGACTTTGCTCAATACCGCGGGATAACCGTAAGATTTTTTTTTCGGCTTCTTTTCGTTCAGTTATACCTATTATCGTTCCTTGTATAATGTTTTCTTCTAACAAATTAACATTCACTAATACCCAAATTAAGCTGCCGTCTTTTTTCTTCCCTGAAAACTCATAATTGGACAAAGAGCCCTTTTCTTTTAATCTTTCTAAAAAATATTTTCTTTCTTTTTCGTTGAAGTATAATTCTTTTACAGATGTTTTTAATACCTCTTCTTTGGTAGAGTATCCGTATATTTTTACAAATGCATCGTTGCAATCCAATATCTTCCCTTCAAAATTAGAACGATATACACCGGCTAAATTTTGCTCAAAAAGCATTTTGTATTTTTTTTCACTTTCTATAACTTTTGCTTGGGCTTCAACTTGTTCAGTAATATCTGTGTTAACAGAAAGGTTCACTTTTTCATTTTCATATTCTATTGAAGTAATCATTACCCGTATTGTATAAACATAACTGTCTGCACGTTTTTTCTTTTCTATAAAAGATAGAATTTTATCATTTATTAAATCATATTCTCTTTTATCTTTTAATAATTTTGTCTCTTTTTCAACAAGAAAATCATTAATAATATTCATACCAATAAGTTTTGATTTTTTATAACCGGTTTGTTTTTCAGCTGCAGGGTTGGCATAAATTATTTCGCCGGCATTTACACCACCAAGTTTAGTAAGGAAAACAGCATTCGGTAGATTTTCAAGTAGTAGTTTAAATTTTGCTTCACTCTTTTTTAATTCGTCAATATTACGTTTACGGATTGTAATATCATCAACTAAAGAAGCTACACCCGTAACTTTACCACTTGTGTCGGTTATGGCTACATTGTACCAATTACATAATATCCTTTTGCCATCTTTAGTGATGTTTTCATTTGTGCCTCGATAACCACCAGTTTGAGATAATAAATGATTGAATATATTATTAATATTTTCTTTTAACTCTTCAGGTACAATCAATTCATTAGCGTGTTTACCCAAAGCTTCTGCTTTACTATAACCATAAATTTTCTCAGCTGATCGATTCCAGTCCGTAACTTTAAAATTTAGATCCCAGAAAATTGCAGCAAGGGGAGTATTTTCCAAATGGTTAGCCATACGCTGCTGACTCTCTCTAATCTTATTTTCAGCCTGCTTTTGCTCAGTAATATCTATACCTAACCCAATGAAATAATCAAATTCTTTACCCTTTAAAATAGGAGCGCCGTGCCATTCAACTAATAATAAACGTCCATCTTTAGTAAGAACGTGATTTTCATTAAAAGTACGCTGATGTAGTCTAGATAATTTTTCAAATATTTTGCTTAACTTATTTCTTTCATTTGTTGGAACAAAGGTGGTTAAATAATCTTTGCCTAAAACTTCCTTTTTAGTATATCCAAGTGCTTTCAGCATAGGGTCATTCATCATCAATAATTTACCGTTTGCTTCTATTGCAACAAAAAAGACAGAGGTTGATTGTATTAGTGTATTATTAAAATCTCTTTGGCTTTCAAGTTCTTCTATTAACTTAATATTTTCTTCTAATTGCTGTAAAAGACGATTGTTTAATTGTGAAGCAAGTTTTTCTTGTTTTTTGGATTTATCTTCCATTATAAATTCCTTTAGATATAAACTTAAAATGAAATGATGAAATAGAGAAGGAGTATCGACTAGTCAAAGGAGAAATATTTAGGAAAAATACATACATAATCATTACATCCTTCTCATAACTATTTTTTAATAGTATATATAAAATTAATATTGTTAGT
>JADFGB010000394.1 GCA_022567875.1 Bacteroidota bacterium
AGTTAGATCAAGTTCTTTTGCTTTTTCTTCACTCATTACTAATAATGCAGCAGCACCATCGTTTATACTTGACGCATTAGCAGCAGTAACAACCCCGTCTTTTTCAAAAACCGGACGGATATTTGGAATTTTATCAAATTTTACTCTACCTGGTTCTTCATCTTCTTTTACAACTACTTCAACTTTTTTACCCTTTATTATTACTTCAGTAATCTCATCATTAAACTTTCCTTTTTTTTGAGCTTCAAGAGCTTTATTATATGAATTAACAGTAAATTCATCAAGTTGTTCTCTGCTAAAATTAAAATCTTTTGCACAAGATTCCGCACAACTGCCCATATGTATATTGTTGTAAACATCCCAAAGGCCATCTTTTACTATTGAATCAACTATCTTCCCATCACCAAGCCTATAGCCTGTTCTTCCTTTAGGTAATAAATAAGGTGAGTTAGACATACTTTCCTGTCCTCCTGCAATAATAACTCCTGCATCATCACATAAAATAGATTGGTGAGCAAGCATAACGGCTTTAAGACCGCTTCCACACATTTTATTTATAGTTAAACATTCAGTTTTAAGAGGAAGGCCTGCATAAATAGCTGCTTGTCGTGCAGGAGCCTGCCCTTGTCCTGCTGTCAATACATTTCCCATTATAACTTCATCAATATTATTGATATCGATTTTTGTTTCATTCACTATATCTTTAATTACTATACTTCCTAATTGACTCGCTGTTAGAGAGGATAGCGAACCGGAAAAAGAGCCTATAGGTGTTCTTTTTGCAGATACAATTACTACTTTTTTCATTTCTTATAACCTTCAAAAAATAAATAACTGTTTAAATTTTAATAAATAAAATTAAACAAAAATGCAGTAATAAACATTTCAGATTTAATTCTTAATTATGAAGAAAGAATATAGTTTTTTAAAAATGGATCTATCTTATAAATGCAGCCAATTCATTTACTAAATTCAAAACAATAATTGATTTGTTAATATTTCTATCAATTAAGTTTGATAAATGGTCTATCTTTTCTACTAAAGGAGCAACTTTAAGAGATGGAAACTTGGAATTAAATTTTTCTAATGTACTCTTGTGTTTTACAAAATAAATATTTGTTAAATTATTTTTTTCTTTTATTAAATCGTTTAACCAAATTATTATCATCTTCAACAATAATTTAAATGAGGTAGAATTATTTACAGAAGTATATTTAGTTAGTACTTTATATGCTGAATTATATTTCTTTGCAAATGAGTATCTTAAAATTTGGATTGTATCTTCAAACATCTCATTAAAATTATTTTCAAATAAATTTAGAGCTTCTGTAACGGAACCATTAGAAAATATTGCAATCTTATCGGCTAATTCCTTTTCAATTCCAAATTTAGATTTCAGTATCTCTTTAATTTCTTCAATACTTAAGGGTAAAAAAATCAGTTCCCAACAACGAGACCTAATAGTCTCCATCAATTGTGTCGGATTGGAAGTGCACAATATAAATACAGTTCCTGCCGGTGGTTCTTCAAGCTGTTTAAGCAAGGCATTTTGTGCTTCGATGCTCATTAAATGAGCAAAAGATATCAAAATAATTCTGTAGGGAATTTCAGAATAATCAAGAGAAATAAATTTTTTTATATTCCGTATACTGTTTATTTTTATGTTCTTTGTATTAGGTAATTGTATGCTATAGTATGGGTTAATGGTTTTTTCTTTTAGATTTTTTTTTATTTCTTCTAAAGTATCTTTATCAAGCTTAGCAAAAGGTCCGTCTTTATCTGTTTCGTTTTTTCCCCTTGGTAACGGGAAAATATATTTTATATATGGTTCAAGAAGGTTTGAAATTGATGATGAAGTTTTATTAATTTTGTCTGAGGGAAGATTTTTTATATTAATCTGTTTTGCAAATTCAATGGCAGTATATTCTTTTCCAATTCCATCTTTACCAGTAAATAGAAATGCATGTGGAATATTTGAGGAGTTTATAATTTTTGTTAAAATATTTTTAGCAGGTGTTTGTCCGTAGATACCATTCCAATGTTCAATCATAAAAAAAGCGTTTCAAAAGCATTTTTAATAATCATCGTCATCAAGGTTGTAGAAGAAATCTTCT
>JADFGB010000395.1 GCA_022567875.1 Bacteroidota bacterium
TCGCTGACTTTTAAAACAATTTTCTTTTTCAGATTACCATTTTCATCCGGATAGAAATCTTCAAATTTTTCAAAGTAGCCGTATAATCTTGGATTAAATCCTGCAGATAAAATAATTGATGAATTTAACTTGCTGTTTGCATAACCACGCAAGGCAGCGTGAGCATCGTTGTATTCATAAGGAAGTTTTTCATCTTTTAAATAATTCGCTTTATCAAGTTTGGTCATAATATTTACATCAATACTTCCAACGGATAAATTATTATGTAGCCAATCTTTTATTTCATTCGGGTTTTTATTGTTCTTAATTAGCTCATAAAATTTTTGCTTTAATTCTGAACTATCGGGAAGCATATTCATATACTTTTCAACTTCGGTTCTGTCTTCAGGAAATGAGTTTTTAAGTTCATTAAAATTATCTTTTACAATATCATCTATTAAATTTAGATAAGCCGTAATTCTTTTAGCTCTGAAATCTTCAACTTTATCAGTTATCGGCTCGTAAGGAATGTTCAATTTTTCACAGTAAAAGCCTCTCATTTTTTCTATCAAAATATCATCTATTATAGAAATGACGGATGATATTCCATACTTAGCCACTTTTACAGGGGTATCAATGGTAAATCCAATTCCCATAACAGGAATATGAAAAGAATGTGATTTTATCATATTTCAATTATTCTAAATAAAGTTATTTATAACGATCTGTGTATAGTTTGTTAAAATGTACTATACATATTTTCGTAAGGCTATCGTTAATTATTGTTCAAATTTTTCTTTTTCCTATTATCAAATAATTAACAATAGAGTTTTTTAATATTAAATCAAATGTAATTCCAAATTAATCGATTTATACATTTATTTAGTCCTTACAACATATAAATAAACTCATTACATTTAAAGCGTAAATTATATTTAAAAATATGCAAAAACAAGAGATTTTAGATAAATGCATCAAACAATTCAGAATTAAAAAATATTCAAAACGATTTGTAAAAAATAAAATACTTTAATGAAATCATAGTATCTTTCAAAGTAAAGATATTTAATGGTATCACAATTATTCTAAATAACAATAATATCTAAATGGAGATAGGTTATGGTAAAAAAAACATTCTTATTGCTAATATTTTTAACTTCTTTTCTAACAATAAATCAGTCAACGAATGCTCAAATAAAGAAAAATAAAGACAAATATTCTATTAAGAAAATAACCAAGGCTGTAGCTGTAATAAATCCGACCCAAGGAAATAAAGTGCACGGCTTAGTTACTTTTACAAAGGTTAAAAATGGGATAAAAGTTGTTGCAGATATAGAAGGTTTAACCTTGGGGAAGCACGGTTTCCACATTCATCAATTTGGTGATTGCAGTGATCCAAAAGGTAAATCTGCAGGTGGTCATTTTAATCCTGACGGAGTAAAACATACAGGGCATAATTCTGCAATAAGGCATGTAGGAGATTTTGGAAATCTAACAGCCGACAAAGACGGAAAAGCACACATAGAATTTATTGACGATTTAATTTCCTTTTATGGTCCGAATAATATTATTGGAAGAGGGGTTATAATTCACGGAGGTGCTGATGATTTAAAATCTCAACCTTCAGGCAATGCCGGTCCAAGAGTAGCGTGTGGTGCAATTGCTCTATCTAAGTAATTAAAAATATATCCACTTGAATAATTTTTTCCTATAAATTAAAGCCTAAGCGTGTTTACACTGTTCCTACGGCTGTAGTAACTAAATACCAAGATTCACCTGTCAAAACTTATAATGACCCAGGTGTCGCCCATTTGATTTTTTATTTTCTATCATAAATTATTATTAGAGCATATATATATTTGGTTTATTATTATACTCTGTTTCAGCGTGTAATTGGATATAGCAATCAGCTAGTGATTTATAACCAGTAGAAAACAATTTATTTGTTTTTGATTTTTATCCATGAATTTTTTATACATGAATTCAGATGAATCGGATCGGAAATGAATTTTCATATTAAATTGCTTTTGTAGCTTATGCTCCATGTCTCTCATTTCTGCCGCTTCTTGATAATGTTGTCCGTGTACCAATATTATTTTTAGGTATTGTACAGCTTCTAATACATCTT
>JADFGB010000048.1 GCA_022567875.1 Bacteroidota bacterium
AAAATATTCATCCCGATAAATCACATTTGTAATATTTAGTTCTGCAGGTACCCTTGTTTTACTGTAAATGGATTTATCATTATATACAGCAAACAATTCATAAACAGTGCCGTATTTTATCTTTAAATTATATAATGGTTTGTAAAGTCCGTTATTTGTATAATGAAGAGGCACAACTTGTGTATTGTTTATCTTTAAATAAACAGTTACATCTTTTAATTCAGCATCAGAAATTGAATAAGCAATATTAAGAGGTAAAGTTTTTGTAAAAGATACACCTGTAAAATTTTCACCTGCAAGTAATTCCGCTCTTACAACAACATTTTCTTTAAATGAAGTATCGGGTGTGATAACCTCAACTTGATCGCAGCCCATCAAAAAAAGACTTATTACAGAATAAAACAAAAACAGAAAAATTAGTTTTGATATATTTAATTTAAAACTGTACACTTATACCTACCGTAGGTAAAAATGGAAATAATGTTATTTGTTTAAGCTCAGGATTATTTAGCACACTACCACTGCTTGTATTTTTTGTTGAAAAAACTGCAAAGGGATTTTTTCTGTTATACACATTAAATATTGCCAGATAAGTTTTAAACGGAAGATCATTCCATATAAAAGAATAATTAAAGCTCATATCCAGTTTATGATAATCAGGTAGTTTGAAATTATCTCTTTGGTCGTAATCAAAATTTAAATCTGTTGAATTATTTAACCCAATATCCTGAAACCCGAATTGACCAGTAGAAGTAGTTATTCTTTGTCCAGTTGCATAACTCCAAGTAGCACCAATATTAAAGGAGTTTGAAACTTTGTAAGTTAACACAATTGAAACATCTTGTCTTCTATCATGGCGTGGAAAAAAAACTCTACCATTATTAAGTTTATCAAATTGTCTTCTTGTCCAGGAAAGCGTATAACCGATCCATCCGTTTAAATCTCCTGCAGATTTGTTAAAGAAAAGTTCAACTCCGTATGCTTCACCTTCTCCTACAGTTATTAAGTCTTTTACCGATCCGTTTAAAAAATTAAACTTTGGAGAATTTTGAAATTCGTACAAATTTTTCATGTCTTTGTAATAACCTTCAATACTTACAATGTAATTTTTATCGTCAAGACTCATTTCAAAACCCAATACATATTGTGTTGATCTGCTCGGCAGAACTTCCTTTGTGGACGGATACCATAAATCAGTAGGCAGACTTATATCATTTCTTACGATCAAATGTAAAAATTGATGAGCAATTGCAAAAGCACCTTTTAGAGTAAAATTATCCGTCAGGGAATAAGAAAGTGAAACACGGGGTTCGAACCTGAAATAATCTTTTGTTTTAAAATAATATAATCTACCCCCGATATTTGTCCTTAATTTCTGCGAAACTTTCCATTCATCCTGCATAAATAAAGTAGCTTCGGTTGACTGTATGGTTGATGCAGCATTTGGATCGGATTCCAAAAGAGGGTCAAAAACATTGCTGTAAATTAAATCATAATTGTGTATTGAAAGCTGTGCACCGAATTTAAATGTGTGATCCTGATGCCAGAATAAATCTAATCGAGTGCGGAAAACAAAATCTTCCAATTTAGAAAATGAGAAATAATCATTGTTTGTTGACCCACCGTCAGTACCTTGTAAAAGAGTCCTGAATTGATAATTAATATAACTAAGAGAATTGTTTATCAGCATAGATTTTGAGTTGACTTTCAGCCAGTCAATATTAACCGCACCGTTCTGCCAGTCAATATTATAATTCAACTCTTTTGAGCTGCTTGGGTTATAAACGTGATCTTTGCTAAACATTCCGCTTATTGTTACAATATCATTATCAGTTATGTTATAAGTTATTTTAGAATTGATATCATAAAAATTATAATTGGGAATTGTGCTGTTTTTGTTAAATGTTTTTTGAAAAGCATCGTAATACATTTTTCTTCCGGAAATAATATATGTTGCCTTTTCACCGATTGGTCCCTCGAAGGTTGCATTAGAACTTAGAATACCTAAACCAATCTTACCTTTATTGCCGTCTTTTGTACCTGATCGAAGTTTGATATCGAGGACACTTGAAAGCCTGCCCCCGTATTCTGCAGGAAACGCGCCTTTTATAAGTTTTACACTTTGCAAAGCATCTGAATTAAAAGTACTTGCAAAATTCTGCAAGTGGGTAGGGTTGTAAACAATAACACCGTCAACAAGTGTTAAATTTTGATCGGGTGACCCGCCGCGTACATATAAACCGGATGAAATTTCAGAAGAAGTTTTAATGCCGGGAATAAATTCAAGAGATTTGAATAGACTTACTTCACCGCTAAAAGAAGGCAGTTTATTAATTAAGTTTATCGGAATATCAATAGTGCTTACTTTAACTTCATTTTCTCTTTTACCTATAACAACCAATTCATCAAGCTGAATATCAACAGGTTTTAATTTTATATTATATCTGACTACGCCGCTATTCGAAATTACTTTAACTTCTCTGACAAGTGTTTTATAGCCAACATTTCTTGCAATAATAAAATAATTGCCCATAAATAAATTAGGAATTGCATAAAATCCGTGATCGTTTGAAGCGGCGCCTCTGAATGGATATTTATTAAAATCAATAGAATCGCGGTAAACCATTATATTTGTACCGAATAAGACATTGCCGGTAACTTCATCTGTAATAAAACCGGAAAGGATAGTTTTTCCGCTTTGCGGGAAAATAGAAACAGTTAATATGAAAAAAATTAAAAGTGAAAATAATGAATTTTTAAGTCGCAAAATCAAGAGCACCATCTATTGTTATAAAAAAACTCTTAAAAATTATGTTATACAATTGCAATTAGCAAGCATAAAATTGAAGACCAATTATTTTAGTTGAAATTTCGGTTCTCCGTATTTTTCAGGATGTAAGCCTGTCTTTGAACCGTAAAAATCTTTCAGCATATTTATATCATCTTCTAATTTTTCTGAAGGAAAAAATGAATTGTCAAATCCTATAGTTTTAGTCTTATAATCTATAAAACCTAACACTATTGGGACATTAACACTTTTAGCTATATAATAAAAACCGGCTTTCCAATATTTTATTTTTGAACGGGTACCTTCCGGAGCGACTAAAAAAATATATTCTTCTTTGTTGTTAAACTTTTCAACTATTTTATTAACAAGATTATTTTTTATACTTCTATTAATCGGAATTCCCCCCATTTTTTTTAATATAAAGCCTGCAGGTCCTTTAAATATTGTGTGTTTACCTGCCCATTCAAATTTTAAACGAGTTGACCAGAGTAAAAGTATAAAGAAGAAAAAATCCCAGTTACTTGTATGAGGAGCAGCAATTATTACATACTTTTTTTGTTCGGGCAGCTTTAATATAACTTCCCATCCCAGAACTTTTAATAATATTTTAGAAAAAATATAAAGGATAGTTCAGCCTGTAAGTATAATTATTTATTAAAAATGTATAATAATAAAAAAATGAGAAATATATTGTGAATAGTTTTCCTGGCTGAAAAATTATAAAATAATAAACTTTTTGATTAAAGTAACTTTTTCTTTTCGTTGTACATTTTTAGGTTTATATTTTTTTACTTTCTCAATCCTTTTGTAAACACTGTTATGTATTAATGAACCTTCTTTTATTTTCCTGATCCACCAGCCTAATATCCACCAAATGGGTAAAAGAGAGTTGTGTAATTTACCTTCAAAGTTTGGTTTTATTTTTTCAATCTCTTTTTTATTTACTAATAGCCCGTGCAGGCGTGCTTCATTAACCATCCATCTTAATGTGATGTTTGAAAGCCCATCCTCTTTATAAAAACCACCGACATCAGAATGTACACCGGCAAACCAAACTTGCTTTATAATTTGGTTTTCATCTTTATCTTTGCTGCTTTCGTCCCATAAATTCGGGCGGAATTTACTCCTTTTCTCATCAATTGATAATGCGTGTATGCCAATGTTTAGGTCGGGGTTTAGTATTGCATTAGGAAATTTTCTACGCCTAATTAAACCAACGGACTTTACTGTATCCCATACACCAATAAAGTGAGGTCTGCACTCCCTTGAAAAAGTTTTCTTAAATCCTTTTGCCGTTGAGGGTTTGCCGTAACGATACATCCTTGTTGCGTAAGAAATTAAATTGTTGCTCCCTTTTTCCAATAGACCGCATTTGTGCAGCATACCGGCTAAAGCCCGTGCGGTAAAAGCTCCCCTGCTAAACCCAAATAAATAAACATAATCGCCTTTCTCATATTTGTCCATTAAATATTCATAAGCATCTTCTATGTTTCTGGTTATTCCGTAACCAAATGCAAGCCCCATTAATTTTGTTAAAAATTTCAGTGGTTTTGTTAAAGCTCCGCGTGCACTAAATGTGCCGACGCCAGGATCGTAATATGCAATCTGTTTATTCGGATCCTTTTTAATAATCTGAAACAGCTTTACAACATTAGTATTCCTATCGCCGTATTCGTTCCCTGTCCCGTCACAACAAACCACAATGTTTTTTGGCAATGGCAAACTCTCCAAAATATTAGGCAAATTTTGTAAGAACGGTTAAAACCGTACCTGCTAATTCTTCAACATTTGAAATTATTTTATTTATTTTATTATTCCTATCCTCGGCTGATTTGACAATCTTCATAAGCTTAACCAGTTTTTTTACATCAGCAGGTTTAGGAAATAATTCTTCAATTTCTTCATCTGTCATACGTGTTATTGATGAAATTCTTGATGCTAATTTTGTATCTGTGCGGTCGGCAGCATTATCAATTATTCCATCAATCTCGTTTTCAAATTCATCCCAGTCAATTGGCATAATTTATACTCCTATTTAATAATATTTTTTAAATCGTTTAATTTTTTAATATACTTTTCAGAATAACTTTTTATGTCTTTGCTTTTGTCGATTAGACTCCCCACTGTTTCATCAACACCATCAATTAACGCTCCAATTTTATTATCAGTAATACCTATCATATTTAAATACCTGTTTCTATTTTCTTCCACTTTTGAAGCAGATATAAGAAAACTTGTAATTGAATTATTTATACTTCTTGCCTGCCTAAACTCAGTTCTTATTCTACGTTCAATAAATCTTTCAAGTTTATCAAGCGGTTTTATTAATTGAAGACGTTTGCGGTTAATTTTCTTTTGTAGTTTTGGTCCCGTAATTATTAAAAATTTTAACCTGTCGGCAGGGTTGTTTTCGGTTACTATTGTTTCCCACATTTTTTGAATTTTAGGTTCAGAAAAAAAGTTCTTAGCAAAAATGGGTGTCCATTCTTTCTCAATAAATTTATCCACTTCATTTCTCTTTAAGTCAAAAAATTTGTGAAGCAGTGTAATGTTTGATCTTTCAATTGCAGAAATTCTTTTACCCAGCTCACCCGATAGTTGTGGAGCTTCCGAAGGTATTGTTGCACAACCGGAAATAAGAAGAATGGATGTAAATATTGAGAAAATTTTTAATCTAAATTTTACTGTTTGCATAATTTCATCCTTGCCTGCGGTTGCAGGTCCCTTTATTATAATTTATTTATAATCATTTTCACCCTGTCTTTTCTTTATCTAAAGTAAATAAAAACGGGGTGATACATCTTAATTTTAATTTAACGAAGCAGAACCTGTCCTCCGAAGATTTATCGTAGGAGGACTTGTCCGCCATATTTCTATTTTAGGAGGATCATTTTATTAGATTGCGCATAATTACCTGTCACAATTCTGTAAATATATGTTCCACTTGCTACAGGGCTACCGTAATTATCCTTTCCATTCCATTGTACATTATACACGCCGGCACTTTTATCACCACTTACAAGTGTCTTTATTTCCTGTCCAAGCATATTGTAAATCTTAAGAGTTACAAATGATGCTTCAGGCAATGCATATTTTATTACTGTACTTGGATTAAATGGATTGGGATAATTCTGGCTTAATGTGAAGTCAACCGGAATATTTATAGTATTATCAAGAGAGATACTTTCGTTATTGTCTGTCACACTTGCTACTGCCGCCTTCTTTGTTGCTTTTTGTGCGTGTTGCCAAGCTTTTTTATAATGATCTATTGCTTTATCATATTTGTTTTTCACAAGTTCTTTCAAAGCCTTATCCATTTCTTTGTTAGCTTTTTGCAATTCTTTTTCACATTTCGGGTCTCCATTACACGCTACTTCATTGATTGCTACTTGTGCAAGATTCTTATCGGCAGTGATAAGAAAATTAATTGCTGCTAATGCATCGGTACTGAAAGGCGGAATAAATTTCTTGTTCTTTAATTTTTTAACAGCTTTCTTTTCTTCGTCAAATACTTTTTTGCCTTTTTTGGTTAAGTGATTAACGTCAACCCAAAGCTTTGCCTCAAGACTTTTGTCGATATGTTTTATTGCTTTCTCAACTGCTTTTCTGATTTTTTTATCAGGATCAGTTAGGTAGGGAATTAATAAATCCTTGGCAGCTTGCTTCATACCAAATGAAGAGATTTTAAATGTTGCTGATATTGTATGGTCTGTTAAAACATTAGTGAAAGTGTAGCTTGTTACTGCTCCGACAGAATTTCCATCCACCAACACATCTGCAACAAGATACCCTGTGTTTGGTGTTATTGTAAAACTTTGATCTACTCCGTTGTTGACACTCACAGCGCCAACTGGATCTATGCTTCCATTCGCACCTACACTTGAAGTGATTGTATGTATGCTAGCAGCGATCTTGAAGGCATTATTGCTGAAAAGCCCCGTCACGTACACGTTACCGGAGCCGTCCACGGCGATGCCACGAGGCCCTTCGAGCGGATTGCCGGGGGTCCCATCGCCTGTGGCGTCGATAATCTCGGTGATGGTTTGTGCATTAGCTGCACCCATCAAACAAATAATAAAGAGTAGTAATGATAGTATGTTTTTTCTCATTATGAACCTCCAATTAATGTAGAACTTGTTTAAAGCCAATTAAAAATGTTTATGAAACTATTAGGCTGACAATAGATTATATGAAATATATGAAAAATTCATATAACTAAATAATGCTTTTCGACAAGCGGAAATATTATTCTGCTGCAGATACTGCTTTGGAGAAGTTTGGAGAAAAGTAGTACCCAAAATAATATTGCAATATGTGACAATTATGTCTCATATGCAAATGAAAAGTTTAGTGAATTGCTAGATAATGTGGGAGAGAATAATATGCATGAAAATGAAAAATAAGAAATGTTAGGATCTCCTCAATCCCAT
>JADFGB010000049.1 GCA_022567875.1 Bacteroidota bacterium
TTGAATAATCAAAACAGGTCTTGTTTTTTTAATTTCACCGGCAACAGTTGGAGCAAGATTTGCTAAATAAATATCTCCTCTACATAAGGGAAATATTATACCACTATTATTATTCTAAGTCTGCAAATTTAAACTCGTCATCTGTTTTTAGATAATAATTATAGTTTGCTTCGTAACCTTCCCTTAATTGTTCCTCTAATTTTCTTTTTTCAAAATTATTTATAAACTTCTTTAATACTTTTCTTACTAATTCACCCAAACTTTTGTTCAATTCTTTTGCGACCCTTGAAGCAGATTCAGTAAGTTCTCTTGGCATTAATAAATTTATTTTGTCTTTTTTAATATTATGTAACATACAACCTCCTTTGTACATATAAAATATACGTAAGAAACTTATGCAATTTAGAAGATTTAATCTCTGTTTTTTAAGGATTAGAGGGCCTGATATCAATTTCGCTTATAAGTGCATTCTCTGGTAGTTGCAAAATAACTGATACCGCTTCAGCAATATCTTCTGAATGTAAAATTTTAGGGTTATTTTTTCTGTGACCGGTAAAGAATTCCGTATCAACAGACCCGGGGCAAACAGCTGCTACTTTTACTCCCGACTCTCTAACTTCCAACATTAATGAACGGGTAAAACCCATTAAGGCATGTTTGGTAGCTGCATACATAGTGCCTGTTACAAAAGAATTTTTTCCGGCTAAAGAAGCTATATTGATTATAAATCCTGTACGTCTTTCTATCATTTGATTAATAACTGCTTTTGTAAAATTATAAACACCGTAAATATTAACATCCATTTGCTTTTGAAAATCTTCTAAAGTCGAATCCACAAATTTTTTGAATATACCTATTCCGGCATTATTAACTAAAATATCTATTTTCTTTTGTTCAGCCAATATTTTGCTAATTGAATCATTTACAAAATCAACATCAACTACGTCCCCGGCATAATAGTTACAGAAAACATCCAATTGGTTTATGTCGGATTTAACTTTTTTTAAGGCATCTACATCCCTTCCAAAAATAATAACATCATTTCCGTCCTTTGCCAAACGAATTGCAATTGCTCTACCTATTCCCCTGCTTGCACCGGTTACAACGGCTAATTTACTTTCACTCAATTAAATATCTCCTTGTATTGGACGAAGAGTAATTTCTTCGGGTACAATATTTCGTTTTTGTAAATATATCCACACTATAAGCTGAGCAATGTCTTCCGGTTTCATCATTTCATCGGATTTTTTATTCCGAATTTCTGCAGGCCACATTGGTGTATCTGTTGCACCCGGTAATATATTAATGACTCTTATGTTGTATTTTCTAACTTCTTCTCTTAATACATTTGTGTAACCGAGCAAACCCATTTTGCTTGCTGTGTAAATGCTGCTTAGTTCAAATATTTTTTCAGTAACAATTGAAAGTACATTTATAATAGTCCCTCCTCCATTTTTAATGAAATGAGGAAGAATTTGTTTTATAGTAAAAATTGAACCCATCAAATTAGTGTTGATCACATCTTTAATTTCTTGAATTGAATTGTCTTCAGCATACTTAAATGTTGAAATGCCGGCATTATTTATCAAACAATTTATTTGGTTTGCTGAAGTTATTTTTTTAACCACCTGAACAACATTTGTAGAAGAAGCAACATTGCAGGGCATAACTTGCACTTTTAATTTTTCTTTTTTCAGGTCTGAATTAATCTTTTCAAGTCCGTTTATTCTTCTTGATGAAGCAATAACTTTACAACCAACACGAGCAAATTCCATTGCCGTAGATCTTCCGATCCCTGAACTTGCTCCGGTTATCCAAACACAATTTTTATTTGTCATAAATTTTTATGTGAAATTAAATTTAAGAATTCAGTTCTTGTTCTGGCGTCTTCTTTAAATATACCGTGTACAGCACTTGTTGTAGCAGAGGAATTTTGTTTTTGAACTCCTCGCATCATCATGCACATATGGAATGCTTCAGAGACAACCGCAACGCCCTGAGGTTCAAGGTATTCGTTTAAAGTATCTGCAATTTGCTGTGTCATTCTTTCCTGTACTTGTAAACGGCGAGCGAAAACATCCACAATTCTTGGTATTTTACTCAACCCGACTATTTTACCATCCGGAATGTAGGCAATATGAATTTTACCATAAAACGGGAGCATATGATGCTCGCAAAGAGAGTAAAAATCAATATTTTTTACTAGTACCATCTCGTCATATTTTTCATTGAAAATTGCTCCGTTAAGTACTTCTGAAATATCTTTTTGATAACCGGAAGTTAAAAATTCGTATGCTTTTGCAACTCTTTGTGGTTTTTTTAACAATCCTTCGCGTTTTGGGTCCTCACCTATTTCTTTCAAAATATCTTTAACAGATTCTTCTAATTTATTTTTATCTAACATTTTAACCTCTATACTCAAAGTAATTATTCTCTGTTTCATAAAGTTTAACAGAATAAAGTTTACCTTGTTTAATTTCATTTACTAACTGCTCCCAAATGGCAACCACAATGTTTTCCGAAGTCGGGATCACACCTTGCATAAAGTCTGTTTCTATGTTTAGATTCTTGTGATCCATTTTATCGATTACTTTTTCGCGTATAATTTTCTTTAAATCTTTTTGATTTATAACGAAGCCGGTTGATTCATCGACTTTCCCTTTTACAATTACTTCCAATACATAATTATGACCGTGCCAATTAGGATTGCTGCATTTTCCAAAAATCTTCAGATTTTCTTCATCGGAATAATTTGGATTATACAATCTGTGAGCAGCATTAAAAGTTTCCCTTCGTGTTACATAAACCATAATTAACTCCGCAGTGCTTCTAAAACTTCATTGTTGTGATTAGTAACTTTTACTTTTGGAAAGATTTTCTTCAATTTTCCTTTCTCATCAATAATAAAAGTTGAACGAACGATTCCCATATATTTCCTTCCGTACATACTTTTTTCCTGCCAAACGCCGTATTTTTCTAATACTTTTTTATTTTCATCGCTTAACAATGCAAATGGTAATTTATACTTTTCTGCAAACTTTTTATGTCTTACTTCCGAGTCAGCACTTACGCCCAAAATTACAGCGTTTTCATTTATAATTTTCTTAAAATCATCTCTGAAATTGCAAGCTTCTTTCGTACATCCGGGTGTGTCGTCTTTTGGATAAAAATAAAGAACAACTTGTTTGCCTAAAAAATCTTTTAACGATACCGATTTACCGGATTGATCTTTTAATGTAAACTGCGGTGCTTTTTTACCCTCTTCTAACATTTATATTTCTCCTTCTTTATTCGCTTAATGCTTTTTTAATTGCTTCGTAATTTGGTTCATTACCTGCATCTTCCAATACTTCAGCATATTTAATATTTCCGTCCTTATCAATTACGAATGCGGATCTTTTTGCTACACCTTTAAAATCTAATTTACCGGGAACAAAAACATCGTACAAAGCGCCGTAACTTGCAGAAACTTCTTTATTAAAATCACTAAGTAAAGGAAAATTATAATTGTTCTTTTCTGCCCACATTTGCAATGCAAAAGGACTGTCAACGCTTACACCCAATACTTGAGCATTGAGGTTTTCGTAACTCTTTAACTCATCTCTGAAAGTGCACATTTCTTTTGTACATGTTCCTGTGTTTGCAAGAGGAAAAAATAAAAGTACTACATTCTTACCTCTGAAATCACTTAATGAAACTTTCTCAACATTACTGTTTAACAAACTAAAATCGGGTGCTTTATCACCTACTTTTAAAGACATACTTTTCTCCTTTGTAATAAATTAATTTGAATAAGTAGAATTTAAGTTACATTTTTTAAGAAAATTAAGCTACTTATTTAAGAATGAATTTGATGTGATTTATTTAACTTTTATTGATCCTTGGAAGTGTCCAAAGATTTAGTCCCAATCAATATTTCAAAAAATAATTTGAAATCAGATAACAGACTCCATAGAGGATAAGAAAAAGTAGACGGTTTATTCTTTTCAAAAAAGAAATGACCTACCCATGCAAACCCGTATCCAACAGTTGGAACTAAAATCCAATTAAGTATTGAAGCATAAAAAACTGCCTTTAGAAAGAATGTTAATACAAGTGTTGTCCCAATAAAATGCAGGGCTCTGCAAGTTTTATTTTTATGCTCTGATAAATAGTAAACATAAAATTCTTGAAATGAATTAAATTTATTATTCATAATACGATTTAAAGTTAATTCCTGCCACGGCAGACAATTTTAATTTCTAATTCTCGTCAAAGGTGAAAAGTCTAATTACTTATTAGCCCTTTACTCTTAGTCCAATCTCTAAATCCCTCTTCCAATTGTTCAAATGATTCAATTGTAAAAAGGATCGGTTGCAAATGCCATACATCATAATCCTGATTAATAATTTTTTCAACATTAAAATCAACAACTTCAACAGCATCTGAAAGTGAATGCTGAACTTCTTCTTTTGAGGATAAGATACCGGCTCCATAAATTCTAAGTCCGGCTGAGTTTTTAATCAATCCAAATTCTACTGTAAACCAGTGAAATGTTTCAAGGCATTTGCTATCCATTCCTTCTGCATTTAATGCGGCTTCACCAAAAGTTTGATAAAAGGAAGCGAAGTTTTTATTAGTAAGTAAAGGCATATGTCCAAACATATCGTGAAAACAGTCAGGCGCTGGAGTATAATCTAATTCTTCGGTGCCGCGGATATAATCAGTAGAGGGAAATATTTTTTGCCTGAGAAGTTCAAAAAAATCATTTGGGTCAATCAAACTAGGTACTCTTGCTACGCTCCATCCAGTAGCTTCCGTGAATACTTTGCTTAAATCTTTTAAGGCTGGGATTTTGCTTGATGTAAAATTTAATTTTTCGATCCCTTCTAAATATTCGTTACAAGCTCTACCTGGTAAAAAGTCAGTTTGTCTGTCGTAGAGAAATTTCCAATTATCGTTATCAGATTGAGGATAATTTGGGTAAATAATTTCATCACCAACGGGAACAGGCCCATCGAGTTTTTTAGGAATACACCTTGGGTCTATGCCTTCCTTAGCTGCTTTTTCATAAGCAGATAGAATTTTAGGATCTTTGATACCCTCTTTCATTTTGGCTCCTTATTTTTTTTATAATCACAAATATTAGCCTGTTCAATAAAATAAGTATATCAGATTCAGTTTTTTTTATTAATTGTTATTTGAATGCATTAATTTGTGATTTTATTGAAACAAATTCAATCTAAATTTAATATAAATTAAAAATACTCTAAGTTTAAAAGTATCGCCTAACTAACAATTATATAATATTTATTTCTTCTATCAGAAGAATTCCAAATTTTTCTTTTACAGTTTTTTTTACTTCTTCGGCAAAGTCTAATACTTCTTTTCCTGTTGCATTCCCGTAATTCACAAGAATAAGTGCTTGTTTTTCAAACGAAGCAACATCACCTTTTCGTTTCCCTTTCCATCCGCATTTTTCAATCAGCCACCCCGCAGATATTTTTACGACTCCTGATTCTGTTTTGTAACTATTAATATCTTTGAATTCTTTTTTTAGATGCTCAAATGTATTTTCGGATATTTCCGGATTTTTGAAGAAACTTCCTGCATTTCCAATTTCGTTCGGATCGGGTAATTTGCTTTTTCTTATATCACAAATCATATCACTTATTTGTGCGATAGTAGAATTATTTATATTCCTTTTATCTATTTCATCCATTACAGGTTGATATGATAAAATTGGGTTTGCTCTTTTTGATAATTTTAATTGAACTGATGTAATTAAAAAAAATCCCTTAAGTGAATTTTTAAATATGCTGTCTCTATAACCGAATTGACAATCTTCATTATTATAATTTCTTTTAACTTTTTCCAAAAGATCAAATCCGTTTAAATTGAGAAAAATATTTTTTAATTCCTGTCCGTAAGCCCCAATATTTTGTATAGGCGCCGCACCAACAGTGCCAGGAATTAAAGATAAATTTTCGATCCCCCAATATTTATTTTTTACACAATAATTTACCAAGTCTTGCCAAATTACACCGGCTCCGGCTTCAATAATCACTTCGTTACTGTCTTCGGTTAATTTGTTTATTCCAGAAATTGAATTCTTTAATATTAGCCCCTCATAATTTTTTGTAAAAAGTACGTTGCTACCCCCACCGAGTATAAATCTTTTTTCTGAGTTCACTTCCGATGAAAATATTTCTTCAATTTGTTCTTCATTCTTAAGCTCAATAAAATATCTTGCTTTAACATCAATACCGAATGTATTGTATTTTTTTAAAGATATGTTTTCTTGTATTTGCATTTATATTTTAATTTTTAAGAAAAGCTAATACTCTGTCTTTTATTTCATTCCAACTTAATGGAATATTATTTCCAATTTATAGGTCGTTTTAAAACGTAACCATCTTTTTTAGTTATATTTTCGGGTAATATACTTTGTTCAAATTTTCTTCTACCAATTGTAAATGAATGATTTGCTATTTGGTTTAACATAAAGGAAAACCTAGCAGGTGGGAATGCTATAATAACTTTTTTTTCTGGAAAAAGTTCAATAATAGTAATAATTGGAGATGATAAATCGCTGTCAGCCGAAATCAGAATTGCTGTATCAAATTTATTTTGATATGCATCTTTCAACATTTCTACTGCTATATTAACATCAGTCATCTTTTCATTTGAAATTTCTGTTATGTTCCCACACTTACGACATTCTTTTTTATTAGACTGATAATGACCATAAAATATTTTAAAATTCGATAGTGTCTCCAAAGCCTCAATAAAGGTACCTTGTCTTTTAACTTTATCAGGTGGATGTTTTATTCTTGAAGTAAAATATTTTGTATAAACTAAAATTTGTTCTTTTTTTAACAAACTTTTAGCAAGCTTTTTTAAATTAAGCCAATAAAATTTTTTCCATTTTTTCTCTTTCAGTCCAAAATACAAGTTAAACCCGTCAATATATACTATTACTTTTGCTTTTTTCATTTCAATCTCTTGACAAATTACTTCAATATTATTAAGTTTACTTTAGAATTACAGCGCTAAAGATAGTATCTTTAGTTTGACGTCTCGTTTCGGCGGGACGTTTCTTTTTTAAATATTTCTGTAGATAATTATAATTCCACTCGGTAGTTACCTGATTTCAAAATAATTTATCTTTATTAAGAATATACAATCTTACTAATAAAATTTAAATTAAATTCTAAAATCGACCTATGACA
>JADFGB010000396.1 GCA_022567875.1 Bacteroidota bacterium
TTAATCCCGGCAAAGATTTTAAAGAGTTTGATTATATAATTACAATGGACGATGAAAATTACCGGGATATTACTTCAATGGATACTGAAGGGAATTACACAAATAAAATTCACAAGATGATGAAATTCTGCAAAACAAATAAAACGGATGAAGTACCCGACCCATATTACGACGGTAGCGAAGGATTTGAAAAAGTACTTAATATTTTAGAAGATGCATGTAATGGTTTATTGGAAAAAATAATCGATGACAATAAATAAAATCATTTCAAATAAAATAGAGCAAGTTACAAACTCAAGAATCATTTCTTCGTCTTCCGTATCCGGCGGTTGTATAAGTAATGCATATAAAATTACACTCGATGACAAAAGAAATCTCTTCTTAAAAATAAACCATTCACACCCTGCCGATATGTTCAGGAAGGAAGCAAACGGATTAAAAGAACTTTCAAAGTCATCCGTAATTAACATTCCCAAAGTAATTGCTGTTGACGATTCATTTATTCTGTTAGAGTATATGGAAGCAAGCGCAAAACAAAGAAATTTCTTCGAAGACTTCGGAAGGTCTTTTGCCCAAATGCACAAGTTCAGTTCCGACTCATTCGGGTTTTACGAAGACAATTACATCGGTTCAACAAAACAAATAAACATTCCAGGTGAAAATGAAAAAAACAATTGGGCTTCTTTTTATTTCGATAAAAGAATATTATTTCAATATAAATTGGCTGAGAAAAACGGTTACGTTACCGATGAGCTTAAAAAAGGAATTTCTTATTTGGAAAATAACATTGAAAAAATATTAACCTGCAGCAAAGAACCTCCTTCCCTTCTTCACGGAGATCTTTGGGGTGGGAATTATATGGTTAACAATAATGGAAAAGTCTGTCTAATTGACCCGGCAGTTTATTACGGACACAGGGAAGCAGACCTTGCAATGACAAAATTATTCGGCGGTTTCAGTGAAAGTTTTTACACCTCTTATAAAGAAATTTACACGTTGAAGGAAGGATATGATTATAGGGAAAACATTTACAAACTATACCACGTACTCAATCATTTAAATTTGTTTGGAAGCAGTTATTATTCACAGGCAATCAGTTTAATAAAAAGCTACTATTAACAATTAACAATGCACAATTAACAATTAACAATTAATAATTAACAATTAATAATTAATAATTAACATTAATTTTTAAGTACCAATAATTTGGTGTTTGGGTTTATTTAGTCTTGGAGATTGAAATTTATTTGGTCAGCCACCGCGGATTGGAGCTTGTAAATTGTAATTTCTGATCTGAGATTCTTCACCCGTTCATCTCTATTAAAACAAGTTGAACGGGTTTAGAATCACATTAAAATTTGATCTATTTCATTTTTGGTTTTTTTATATCTACCATTTCCACATCAAATATTAATGTAGCATTGGCAGGTATAACTCCGTTTGCTCTATTGCCGTAAGCTAATTTTGGAGGAATAAGCAATCTGTATTTTGAACCTTTCTTCATCATTGCAGTTGCTTCCTGCCAACCTGGTACCATTGTCTGAATCTTAAATGGATAAGAAATCGGTTCGCCTCTCTCGACTGAGCTGTCAAACTTTTTACCGTCAGTTAAAAATCCCGAATAATGTATTGTAACAATATCACCGGAGTCTGGTACTAGGCCATTTCCTTCTTCAATTACAATATATTTTAGACCGCTTTTTGTAGTTTTATATTTTATTGAATCGACTTCCCAAGGTTTTACTTTTTGGGGAGTGTGAGAGGCTAATAATTGAACAACTATTTTAAGATCTGTATTCCCCGGAATTGTTCTAAATCCTTTTTCACCGTAAGCAAGTTTAAAAGGGATAATAATTGTTCTTGTCCCACCAACTTTCATACCTTCAATTCCTCCGTCAGATCCCCTAACAAAAGCATCTTTCACGCCTAAGAAATATTTAATCGGTCTTTGGTAAACATAAGAGTCGCCAATTTTACTTTTAATTCTTGATGAATCTGCGATCCAATCTTTAAAAAGATTAGTGGAATCTGTAATCTTCCAAGCTCTAAAATTTATGGATATATAATCTCCCTCTTTTACGACAGCTCCTGTACCTATTG
>JADFGB010000397.1 GCA_022567875.1 Bacteroidota bacterium
CCCTGTGGATTCCAATAAGCATATTATTATTAACAATTGGAATTGTTTTAGGCGTTCAATTTCAAAACATTTTTTCAAGTGACAATCTCCAGAAAAGTATTGAAAAAATGGATGACGTATTAAGATTAACACAAAGCTACTATGTTGAAAAAGTTGATACGCAAAAATTAGTTGAAGCAGCAATTAAAGGTATGTTGGATAAGTTAGACCCTCATAGTGTATATATAAATGCAAATAGATTAAAAACAATTGAAGAATCTTTTAGAGGAAATTTTGAAGGCATTGGAATTGAATTTCAAGTTATTGACGATACTTTAACTGTTGTTTCACCCATAACCGGAGGACCTAGTGAACAATTGGGAATTTTGTCAGGAGATAAAATAATAATAATTGAAAATGAAAGTGCTATTGGAATTACAAACGAACAAGTTAGACAAAAACTTAGAGGCAAAGCAGGTACTAAAGTAAAAGTAACCATTTTAAGATATGGTTTTAAAAATCCTATTGAGTATACAATTACAAGAGATAAAATACCAATTTATTCTGTAGATGTTCATTTAATGATAAATAAAAATGTTGGTTATGTTAGTGTATCAAGATTTTCCAGTACAACTTCAAGTGAATTGTTAGATGCATTAAAAGATTTAAAACAAAAAGGGATGAATAATTTAATACTTGATTTACGTGGAAATCCAGGTGGTTATTTAAATCAAGCAGTAAAAGTAGCAGATCTTTTTATTTCCGGCGATAAAAAAATAGTTTTTACAAAAGGAAGAAGAAAAGAATTTAATGAAGAATTCAAAGCATCATATAAATCTGATTTTGAAAATATACCGTTGTTAATATTAGTAAATAAAGGATCTGCAAGTGCAAGTGAAATTGTTGCGGGAGCTGTACAGGATTGGGATAGGGGACTTATAGTAGGAACCACAACATTCGGTAAAGGACTCGTTCAGAGACAGTTTACTTTGTCGGATGGCTCAGCCCTTAGACTTACAATTTCTAAATATTATACTCCTTCAGGAAGACTTATACAAAGAAATTACAAAAACCTAAAAAACAAAGAAGAATATTATCGCGATGCAGGTGACTCTACATTGGTTGATGGAGATAATCTTTATCATAATGCAGACAAAGATTCATCAGCAAAGTATTTTAAAACAAAAAGTGGAAGAAAAGTTTACGGGGGTGGGGGAATTACACCGGATTATATAATTAAATCTGTTAAAAACACAAGCTATACTTCTAATTTATTAAGACAAAATGTTTTCTATAAATTTGTTCTAAGATATTTGGAAACTAATAAACAAAATATTATTAAAAATTATGCCGATAATCTGAATTTATTTAACAAAAATTTTAAAATAAATTCTACCATATTAAAAAATTTCTTAGCATTTGCAAAGAAGTTGAAAGTTAAATTTAATTCAAAAAAATTTAATATTGACAAGGATTATATAAAAGCAAGATTAAAGGCACAGATTGCAAGAAGTTTTTGGAAAAATAATGGTTGGTATACTGTAATGTTAAAACAGGATAAACAAATACAAAAATCATTGTCGTTATTTAAGGAAGCAAGTGATTTAGCAAAATTAATTGAATGTAATATGTTTTTCAGGACTCAGCACTGATGGTATAGAAATCTACAAGTCATCTTCATATTCAGTTTGGCCAATTTTCTTAGCAATTCTCAACCTACCACCTAGTTTGCGATTCAAACCACATAAGTTGTTTTTAAGCACTCTGTGTTCAGGACCAAAAGGCCCAGTTGATATGAATATTGCTTTTAAGCTTTTAGTTAAAGAATTGAAAATATTGTACACACACAAAAGGTAAACCAAATTTAGTCATTTCTGCCGTAATTGTCATTTCTTTTTTTGTTTTGGTTTTGTTGGTTGAATTGCATTTTTCTAAACATTTAGATGTTAAATTGTAGATTTTATCATTGCTACAACCTACCAGCTACCAGCTACCAGCTACAACCTAGTTTAATCAATCTTTTTTATACTAGCTCCGATTTTAGACAACCGACCAACTAAATCTTCGTAGCCTCGTTCAATCGAATATATATTTCTCAAAAGA
>JADFGB010000050.1 GCA_022567875.1 Bacteroidota bacterium
ATACACTTTGGTCAACAGTCTCAGGTTTGTCGTTTTCATCCAACAATGTAAGTCCTCTTGAAAAAGGATTATCCACCAAATCATCATAATATTGTGGAATATCCACCCTGATACCGTAAGTTAACGTAAAGTTTTTTGAAGCGAAATATTCATCCTGGGCATAAAAACTTAATTGACCTACGCTTATATCTTCGCCTTTAAAAGGACCGGAACCTATAAAGAAAGGTGAATTAAATTCTAAGAAAAGAGCTTTGTTAGTAGGATCAGTTCTAGCAAAAAAGTCAGCCAATGAAGAGAATGCTGCACCTGTAAATACTCCGGCAGGTAAAAAGAATACACCGTTACGGAATATATTGAATGAATTAAAGAATTTGAATTTCTCAAAATTAGCGCCGATAGTAAATATGTGTTCACCGAAAAACAAACTGTAATTGTTTGTTATCTGTATAACTTCCTGATCTAATTTATTGTGAATGGAAAACGGTTCATGCCCAAGAGTAGTATAGTTTACACCATTAACAGCAATTTCAATAGTTGGGAAATCTCTGCTAAATGGATCCCTAAAATCTTTGAACTTATTATAGCTTGCAAAGAATTTATTTGCAAAAGATTTTCCTCTGCTGTTTAATTCAAGAGCAAATGAATTAAATCTGTTGTTAATTCTATAACCTGATTTATCGAAAGGTAAACTGTTTTCATTTGGTCCGCGTCCAGTATTATTAATACTTAATACGAATGGATGAGGACCTTGTTCACGCCTTGCATCAAGTCTGTTATACCTGAAAGTTAGATTATTATTTTCGTTTATATTCCAATCTAATTTAGCAAGAAATTTTTCATTTTTAGTGCTGTGTATATAGCCTTGATATTGACCCGGATCATAACCGTAGGAGCTAATCATTCTTTGTCTGATTGAATCCATAATGCTTGCACGCACTCTGGCTTCACCAAATACAATATTTCCATCGTCATCGGCTACAAAGTTAGTTCCCGGATCTTCTCTTCTTTCTATTTCACTATTAATAAAGAAGAATAATTTATTTTTGATTAATGGACCGCTAAAATAAAATCCAGATTGATTGAAAGATAAATCAGGATTTGCTATTACATCGTTACCTCTTATTTTATTCCCAATCAAGCTTTCATTTCTTAAAAAACTATATATAGAACCTTTAAATTTATTTGTACCGCTTTTAGTCACAATGTTAATTCCGGCACCTGTAAACCCACCTTCCCTAACATCGAAGGGAGCAATTGAAACCTGCACCTGCTCTATAGCATCAAACGGGATAGGCTCAGCGTTAGACTGTCCACCAGGAGCAGGATCATCTAAACCGAAAGGATTATTAAAGTAAGAACCGTCTACAGAAAAATTATTAAATAGCCAGTTTTTTCCTCCGAAACTAAAATTACCGTCACTTCTCGGGTCTAAACGTGTAAGGTCTCTCGTGCTTCTTTTAATTGACGGCATTTCTTGAACAGAGGCATGATCAATAAATGTTTCTGCACCCGTTCTTCCGCTGTTTATAATTTCCTGTTTTTTACCGACAACAACAACATCACCAAGTTTTACAGATTTGCTCTCCAATATAAAATTAAGATTAAGTTTTTGTCCTATTTTCAAATGAATGTTTTTTCTAACTTGAGAATTATAACCAACGAACGAAACAGTTACAGTATAGGGTCCACCTATTTTTAAGTTTGGTAAAAAGAATCTACCGTCTGCACTTGTTGATGCACCGTATTGTGTACCACTTGGATCGTGAACAACAATTACATTTGCGGCAATTAACGATTCTCCTTCAGTATCTTGGACAAGACCGTTTATATTAGCTGTAGTAACACCCTGCGCTAATAAAGACATACTTATAAACATAATCACAGAAAATATAATTAGAAATGTCTTTTGTAAAAATTTCATAAACTGACTCCTATAAATAGTTATAAAATATATTAGTTAAATAACTTAAAATTTTATATATCTTGTGAATAATTTCAAGGAGGGTGATAATATGATTTATATAAATTCATTAATACTAAGATTAAAGTCTATAAAAAATCTAGCTGAAATAATAATACATAATAGAATACTTTCGAAACAAAATCAACTAAATAATATAGGAATTAGGGGGGTACCTCAAAAAAACATTACTTTGAGCTAAAATACTCTTGACTGTTTTCATTTTTGTGTAAAAATAAAAGATTTGCTCTTACCATTTTTATTAATGTTCTCGATGCCTTTCGTCCAGAAATATTAACTATTTGTTTCAATTGTAATACTGTTATTGTTTCATTTTCATCCAAATATTCAAAAACTATTTTTTCATTAACTCCAATCGAATAATTTTTCAAAGTGGAACCATTACTTTTATTTATCATAATTTTTATCATTTCTTTACTGGCAAGTACACTTTTATCATTCACTCTAACAGAAACTAAAGCGTCATTAATATTTATAGCATTTTTGTAGTCTTGAATTCTGTGTGGCTTTTTGTTGGATTCAGGAATCTCTACAATTACTATTTCTTTCCCTTTAATCTCTTTGTATTCTATATTATAATCAATTGGGGGTTCACAATAATTGTTAGCAGAGTCTCCAATTAAATCTGCCTCTGATTTTTCACTTTCTATACCGATTACTTTTCTATCATCATCTATTCCAAAAAGAATAAAACCTCCGCCGGAATTTGCAAAAGCTATCATCTCTTTTGCAATTTTTTTTTGTGTAGAGAATTTGCGCTTAAACTCACAATGATAATTTTCTCCCATTTCAATTAGGTCAAGAACTTTAATAAGTCTCATAATTAAAAAATAAAGTGAAAATTAAGTAATTATTTATCTATGAATAATGAATCTTTCTTGATCACATCCTTTTTAAAATACTGTTGTCTTTTATCCAACAAGATTTTTCTTTTAACAGAATCAGGTAGATTTATACCTAGTTTTTTTAGAGAATCTAACAAAGTAAATCTTGACATGTTAGAGTTCCTTTTTTGAAGTGTTCTTTTGTGTAGTGTTAACGAATCTTTTTCTACAGATATAAATTTATTTTTCTTATTTAATTTAACTTTTGTTTCTTTTAATATTTTTCTGCGTTTCATCTCTTGGTTATAAATACTTACCTTATCAAAAATTTTTCTGCCGTAAATTGTAGTCGGATATTTTTGTTTGATTAAACCATACATTTCAGCGGCTGAATCCGGTAATAATAATTCATTTTCTAATGCCCATCCTGCGGCATACAATGCTTTGGGGGCATATCCAGATTTTGGATGGTTTTTATAAATTCCAAAAAAAACTGAAATAGCTTTTTCATAATTTCCATGTTCAAGATTCTCTTCGGCAGTATTGTATATACTTTTAGCAGGGTCGTAATCAAAATCTATCAAAGGTTTGTTAAGCATTGCAGCTGCAAAATTAGCTATTCTATTGTTTTTGTGGTTCTCGTATATTTCCGTAAAGAGACTGTCTGCTTTTAAAGTATCACCTATACCTAAATAATAATTACCCAAAGAGAAAAGAGATTGAGTCTCGTACTTAGACCCAGGGTGATTTTTGAGAATATAACTAAAATATTTATACACAGAATCTGGTAGATTAAATTCAGTTAAATACAAACTTGCCAGATCAAATTTATAATTTAAGATTAAACTTCTCAAAGAATCAGCTTCTAAAGTAGGTCTTATTGGAGGAATAATAACTTTTTTAGATATTGTGCTTTTTACAACTTTTGTAACAGTTGTTTTAGTTTTGGTTTTAGTTACATCTTCATCAGTCAGCACAGGTTTGGATGTGGATTTAGTAGTAGGATTTAAATTTGTGCTTATATTTGTAGTTATGTTTGTTCGTTTACTTAACAGTCTTTTTCTTTCTATTTCCTTTTGCCTGTAATATACTACCGAGTCTTTTAAAAATTCATCAGGGTCATTTATATAATCAATCTGTCTACTAAACATATTAATACCACTAACAAATTTTGCATAGCTATTAAACAATTTTACTTTTTTATCATTATCCGGTTTATATTCTTTAGGTAATTTAGAATATTTAGCTTGATGATAATATTCTTTCGCTTTGTCAAAATTCAATAAATCTATCTCATAAATTTTACCCAACCTGTATTTTGCTATTGCTGAAAAAGAAGAACCGGAATATGAAGTGTCAACTTTAATCAGTAAGTCTTTTGCATCTTCTAAATTATTTCTTTTTAATAATGTCAATCCATTTTCAAGATCAATTTCAGCAAAGTTTTCCGAATTTTTATCTTCAGATCTCATTTCATCCAATAAATATATTGCTTCATCCAACTTGTTTTCGTTTCTAAAACTTTTAGCCAATTCAATTTGTGCATTATAAATAATCTTATATTCCGAAGCATTATCTATTACTTGTAAATATGCATTCTCAGCGTTTACATAATTTTTATTTATAAAATATAAATTCCCTAACTCAAGCCATACTTTTGCATTCATATCTTCATTGTCAGATATTTTCAAAAATTCATTAGCTGATTTAATAGCGGCTGTATAATCTTTTTGTTTAATCCGATAAGTTATTTCTTCTATAAATGCATCTTGCATAATTGTAGTTTCTTCTTCTTTAATAGCATCTTGTTTAACAGATTCTAATATTGCTAAGCTTTGGTTTTCTTGTTTTAATTTCATTTGTGTTTTACCTATCCATAGCCTGGCTTCCAAAATCAATTCACTCTCTGATTGTGTTGCAATCAATTCCTCAAATTTTCGTAAAGCTTTTTGGTAATTTTTTTCATAATAAAATGATTTACCCAAAATTAAAAGAGCGTCATCAATATATTTTGAATCTGAATTGAATTGTAAAATTTTTGAAGCGCCTTTTATAACTTTTGCAAGTTGCTGCTTCGCAAATCCAGGAACTTTTAACTCTGCAGTATCAAATAGATCTTTTTTTTGTGAAAGAATTAATTTTTCGGCTTTTTCGAATGAGGTTTTTACATTATAATATCTGTTAAAATATGTTGTAAAATTCCCCCAAGTTCCACAGCCCGCAATAAACAAAAATATCGGTATAAAAGAATAAAATATTTTTTGACGTAATGTATATAATCTCATTTTAAAAGTTTTAGTTAAATATAATATATTATTTTATAGTGCCTCTCTACCTGACTCTTCAGTCCTAATTCTAATTGTATCACTAATATCTGAAACGAAAATTTTTCCGTCACCAACTTGTCCCGTCTTAGCAGTTTTTAGAATAGCTTCAATAACCTTTTCAGCCTTTTGGGCTTCTACTACAATTTCTATTTTAATTTTAGGAATAAACTCTATTCTGTATTCACTTCCTCTATAAGTTTCAGTGTGTCCTTTTTGTCTTCCGTAACCTCGAACTTCGGTAATTGTTAATCCACTTATTCCTGCTTCAACCAAAGCTTCTTTAACATCGTCTAATTTAAAGGGACGTATTATAGCCTCTATTTTTTTCATATTACTAAATCCTTTTTATCTTCCATGACAATGTTTGTATTTTTTTCCGCTTCCGCAAGGACACGGATCATTTCTACCTATTTTTTCTTCTACTTTAATCGGTTTTTGTTTTCCTGCTATATTTTCATTTTGGCTCTGTGCCCCCCCCCTTGATAGTCCGATATTATCCGTACTCTCTTTAAGTGCGGTCATTCTTCCTGGTGATTGTTTCTTTCTTCTTTCCTGTATCTCTTCGGGTTCTTGAGGAAAAAATTTAAAACTAAAGGAAACCACTTCATTTCTTATCTCTTTTAAAAGATCAATAAATAATTGAAATGCTTCAGCCTTGTATTCAACAAGAGGATCTTTTTGACCGTAAGCTCTTAAACCGATACCTTCTTTCAAATCATCCATTTCTCTTAAATGTTCTTTCCATTTCTGGTCAATAACACTTAATGTTGCATATTTTTCAAGCCTTGTCATCATATCATGCCCAAGCATTTCTTCTTTTTGGTTGTAGAATTTTTTTGCTTCATTTACAATTTTTTCCTTAATTCCTTCAACACCTAAACTTTCAAATTCATCTGTTTCTAATTGAATTTCAACAAGCAATTTTTGCCTTATTTCTTCTTTAATAGCACCAACAAGTACATCATTATAATTTTGTTCAACAACATCTTGTACAAATTCTTCAAGATAATCAAAAATTTCACTTTTAAGTCTATCACCTTTCAACGCACGATTTCTTCTTGTATAAATAACTTCTCTTTGAGAGTTCATATTATCATCATATTCAAGAAGTCTTTTACGAATAGCAAAGTTATTTTCTTCAACTTTCTTTTGTGCTCTTTCTACCGATTTTGTTATCAAAGGATGCTGGATTACCTCTCCTTCCTGTATTCCAATCCTTTGCATAACTGAAGACATTCTGTCGCTACCGAAAAGTCTCATAAGATCATCTTCCAACGAAAGATAAAATCTTGAACTACCAGGGTCTCCTTGACGACCTGAACGCCCTCTTAATTGCCTGTCTGTTCTTCTTGCTTCGTGCCTTTCCGTACCGATTATAAATAAGCCACCCCTATCAACAACTCCCTTACCTAATTTAATGTCAGTCCCACGGCCGGCCATATTAGTTGCAATAGTTATAGCTCCAATTTCACCGGCGTGGGCAATAATTTCAGCTTCTCTTTGATGCTGTTTAGCATTGAGTACATTATGTGCAATCCCTTTTCGTTTCAGCATTCTGCTAATAGTTTCAGAAGCATCTACTGAAGTTGTACCAACCAAAACAGGGCGTCCTTCCTTTTTTAAAGATTGTATTTCCTCAATAACAGCATTATACTTTTCACGTTTTGTTCTATAAACAGCATCATCCGAATCATCTCTTATAACAGGCTCATTAGTAGGAATAACAACAACATCTAGTTCATATATTTCAAAGAACTCACCCTCTTCGGTCTCGGCAGTTCCTGTCATACCAGCTAATTTTTTGTACATTCTAAAGTAATTTTGCAGAGTAATTGTTGCCATAGTTTGTGTATCTTTTTCTACTTTTACTTTTTCTTTTGCTTCAATGGCTTGATGCAGACCGTCAGAATATCTTCTGCCAGGCAATACACGACCGCTGAATTCATCAACAATTGCAACTTTTCCATCTTCAGTAATTACGTATTC
>JADFGB010000398.1 GCA_022567875.1 Bacteroidota bacterium
AAATTACATCATTTTTCACTAAATCTAAAATTTTTTTCAAATCAAGATGAAGGAACCTGTCATTGTTAACAGGTTTAATTGCTTTTCTTATTTCTTTATAAGCAGCGGAAGTACCTATCCCTGGTTTTAACGGTTTGAGAAATTCCAATGCCTGTGCAGCCGTCAACAATTCAATTGAAATAACATTTTCAAGATTATTTAAAATTGTATAACATTTTCTTGCTGCTATTGAGCCCATTGAATTGTGGTCTTCTTTATTACCCGAGGTAGGGATTGAATCCACGCTTGCCGGATGAGAAAGTACTTTATTTTCAGATACAAGACTTGCTGCAGTATATTGTGCGATCATTAATCCTGAATTTAAGCCGCCATTTTTTGTCAGGAATTTCGGAAGCCCGTTGCTCAAATCTCCGTTTACCATTCTTTCAATTCTTCTTTCAGAAACATTAGCTAGTTCCGAAAGTGCAATTGCCATAAAGTCCATAGCAAGTGCCATAGATTGTCCATGAAAATTTCCGCCTTCAACATATTCTTGTGTTTCGGGAAAAATAATTGGGTTATCGTTAACAGAATTTATCTCAATATTTATTCTCGATAAAACATAATCAATCGCATCCCTTGAAGCTCCGTGTATCTGAGGAATACAACGAATAGAGTAAGCATCCTGAATGCGGGGATCGTTTTTTAAATGAGATTTTCTTATTTGACTATTCTTTATTAGTGCTAGTATATTTTTTGCTGTAGTTATTTGTCCGGGAAACGGACGGAGTTGATGCAGCTTAGGGGTGAAAGCTTTATCGGTGGAACGCAATGCTTCGTGTGTAAGTGCTGCGGAAATGTCAACAAGTTGTAATAATTTTTTCGATCGTATTCCAATATACACTGCAAATGCAGTCATCATTTGTGTGCCGTTAATAAGTGCAAGCCCTTCTTTTGCTTCCAGAATAACGGGTTTTAAATTAAATTTTTTTAATGCCGCGGATGAACTAATCGTTTTTGTTTTTTCTGCATTGTCATCATTTATGTTTTTTATAATTTGAACCTTACTTTTTCCGAGCATTGGTAAAACGAGATGTGCCAGCGGAACAAGGTCCCCACTTGAACCTACAGAGCCCTGCGAAGGAACAACGGGAATGATGTTGTGCTTCATCATTTTTATAAGCAATTGTAAAGTTGATAATTTAATTCCCGAGTAACCTCTTGCAAGTGCGTTAAGGCGAAGAAGCATCATTATTTTTACAATTTTCGGAGGAAGATTTTTACCGCAGCCTGCAGCGTGGCTGAGTATTAAATTTTCCTGTAGTGTTTGTAAATCTTTTTTTGAAATATTAACATTTGAAAACTCACCGAAACCTGTAGTAACACCGTAAATCACTTCACCTTCTTCCACCCACTTTTCTACAAGATTTCGAGATTTGATTATTTTTACTACCGATTTTTTAGAAATTTCAATATCAGGATTTTCACTCAAGAAAAATTCAATTATTTCAAGCGTTAAAGATTTGCCGTCAATTATTAATTTATTCTTTTTCATTAAGCAATTTTTTTATTTTTTCAGAATTTTCTTTTTTAGAACGATATGTAATATGTGCAAAATTATCGTCGTATTTTGTTCTTATAACTTCGGCAAGGTTATGTATTTGTGCTACAGCTTTTGCGTTTTTTAGAGGCAGTTTTATTGTCACTTCAATAAAAGAATCATCTATAATTTTTTCAAGATTTTCAATTAAAGAAGAAACATTTATACCCCTTTGAGCCGAAATTATAAAACAATTTTCATATGTATTTCTAACAAAGTCAATCTTTTGAAGATCCTTTACAGCATCTATTTTGTTGAATATTTTTATCTGTAATTTATTATCACATTTCAAATCTCTTAAAGTTTTTTCAACGACTTTAATATGATCTTCATAATACGGATGTGAAAAATCAATAACGTGGAAAATTATATCGGCTTCTTTTACTTCGCTTTCCAGTCCCAGGGTGGCCCGGCCCGCCTGCTCTCCGCCGTGGCGGCCGCCTCGGTGGTGGCCATCGCCCTCCAGCCGTTATTGAACCAGCTCCAGCACTGGGCCG
>JADFGB010000399.1 GCA_022567875.1 Bacteroidota bacterium
TTGCTGCTTTTAATTTAGAAAAAACAGGCGATATCTCCAGCATTGTTAAAACAAGATACGGTTATCATATAATTAAGTTAACAGGTAAACTTTCACCTTCTACTTACGAAAAAAATAAAAAAGAACTTCTAAAATTATTCAAGAAAAACAGATTTGAGCAAGCAAAAGAAAAATTAGCTTCTCAATTAAAAGTAAAATATAAATACAAATTTGAGGGTACTAATTTTGTAAAATTAGTTAAAAGCGCTGACACACTAATAGTTGGTCAATCAAATAATTCCATAGACAAATTAAAAAGCTTGATTTTATTTTCATTTAAAGAAAAGACATTTACTGTTAACGACATTCTTACCATTATTAAAACCACAAAAGATTATACCAACAAAAAAATGAGTGCTGATTTTTTAGAAAAAGCTATTGATAAAATCAGTCAAGATAAAGTGATGGAAATTGAATCATCAAGACTGGAGGACTTAAATCCTAAATTTGCTGCTTTAATGAAAGAATACAAAAAAGGTATTCTAGTTTTTAGTCTTCAACAGGAAGAAGTGTGGGGTAAAGTTAAAATTGACAGTGTAAAACTTTTTGAATTTTTTAACAATAACAGAAAAAGATTTATGTGGCCCGATAAAGTTGACTTCACCGAAATATTTTCCTCAAAAGATTCACTTATAAAACATTATTCTGAATTAATAAAAAAAGGCGAAAATTTTGATACTCTAGCAGCAAAATATACTGAAAGACCGGGATTCAAAAAGAAAGCCGGCAGTTGGGGACTTAGAGAGGCTAAATATAACAACCTTACTCAAAAAGCTTTTACGCTAAAAAATCCAGGTGATATTTCGGGACTGTTCAAGAATTACGGAGGTCATTCTATATTGAGACTTAACAAGAAAATACCTGCACATGTTAAAACTTTTGAAGAAGCAAAAAATGAAGCAACCTCTGCTTATCAAGAAATGCAGGCACATAAATTAGAAAATGAATATCTTAGAAAGTTAGATGAAAAATATAAACCAATAAATTTTCCAAATAAATTAAGTGAAGCATTTAAATAAAAAAACAATCTATATTGTTTTAATAACTATCATGTTTCTTTCATATGGCTGTAATAAAAAGAAAGAACAAGAAAAATATGTAGCAAAAGTAAATAATACTTACTTAACTGAATCTACATTAAATTAAATTTTAGATTCAAACAATGTACAGAAACTTACTAAGAATGAAATTATAAGAAACTGGGTAACTGATGAACTACTTTATCAAGAAGCCGTAAAAGAAGGTATAACAAAACAAAAGTATTATAAGCAGCTTATTAAAAATTCACAAAGAAAAATCTCAGGCTCTTTACTTATAAAAAAAATTCTTTCATCAGATAAACTTAATATTACAGATGAAAAGCTGGAGAATTTTTATTTTGCACATAAAGATGATTTTAAGCTCTTTAATTATGCAACTCTTTTTAATAGAATTTCTTTTAATGAAAAAGATAAAAATACTTTGACTGAAGTAATTAATAAAGAAAGTCAAAATATTATTACAATAGGATCACAACTAATTTACGCAAACATACATGAATATGGGGGTCAAGCGGGACGAAATTTAGCTACAACTATTCCGGCAAGACCTTATTTAAATCCTGCTATAAAAGAGTTTGAAGAAAAGGAATTGAAAATATCCCAGGGTCAGCGATAGTAATTATCAATGGACTTAATCCAATCACCGTAGCTAACCACCCATTACTACTTCCCAGAGCGTGAAAAACATCTGGCTTAATATTTCTTTTTATCTTCCATGACTGGAATAATAAGAACAAAAAGTTAATTGAGTTCGGTAGAAACTTTATTTTTTTAAGCAAATGAATATTTATTCCCTTGTAATCAAAGGTAGGTTTCTTCAGGGAAATAATACTTATCTCGTGTTCTTTCTTAGCGAAATAAATAACCCATTTATAAGTATGAATGCTGCTAACATCAGCTAAAAAACATATTGTCATATTTGATAGAAATCACTTTCATCTCGGCATTTAAAATCAAATGTCTTTAATGGAACTTCTTCTCCATTAAAACAC
>JADFGB010000400.1 GCA_022567875.1 Bacteroidota bacterium
AAAGTGTAATTTGAATTTTTATGTATATATTTTATACTCCACTTCCTTCAATAAAACATACGTTGGTCAAACCAATAATATTAAAAACAGATTGCATTCTCATAACAATGGTAAAGTACGTTCTACTAAAGCTTATACCCCTTGGGATTTAATCCATTATGAAATATTTGCCAGTAGAGCAGAGGCAATGAAAAAAGAATAATAGTTTAAATCGAAATCCGGGAGAAAAAAGATCACTGAAATTCTTAATAATTATTTTCACAATAATTCAACCAACTGAAACAAACGGTTTGTCCTTCCGGGATCACCAAAGGTAATCCGTAAAAAATAATGAGCAGGACTATATTCCGTCACGGTGCGACCGTGACAGCTTAGAAAGAAAAGACTTCTATGGATTTAATAAAACATTTATTTTATTTAATGTTTCATTAAATTCACTTTTTGGTAATTTACAAATGAATGTGGCTTTTCTTATTTTCCAATCAAGACTTTTTATTTGATCCGATAAAATTACTCCTTTGATTTCCAATTTATCCGGAATATTTACTTCAAATGGGTAACCTTTTACTTGGCTTGTTATCGGACAGAAGATTGCCAATTCGGTTTTTTCATTATAAGCTTTAGGTGAAATAACTAAAGCAGGTCTTCTCCCCGAGTGTTCGTGTCCAGCTTGTGGATTAAAGCTTAACCAACCTATATCTCCTGTACCCGGGATATAACCTTTTGATTTTACCAATGTTCATTCCCAACTTGTTCCCCAAAGTCAATCTCACGATGAAGATTAGATTTGTTGATTCCAGATACTAATTCTTTTAATGAATATTTCTCTTCTTTAACCGGTTCAATAATAATTTTATTTTTATCTAAAATAAGATTAACATATTCATCTTCACGAATTTTAGATTGAAAGGCAAAAGCCTTAGGTATCCTTAACGCTAAACTATTACCCCATTTTTGAATTTTTATACACATAATTTAGTCTTCTTTTTGTTTCTACAATAAAGATACATTTTAAGATTACATTAATCAATAAATGTAGCCAGTTTCACCAAAGGTAATCCGAAAAAAAAATAATGAGCAATGCTATATTCCGTCACGGTGCAACCGTGACAGCCTTAAAATAATTATTTTATAATTATTTTCCTTTTTCAATTGCTTTTTTAGCTAATTTATCCACAAAGTTTGGTAAAATAAATTTTAAGAGCAAGCCTATTTTCCCTTTCAAAGTCATTACTAATTCTCTTTTTCTTTTGGCAGTAGCTTTAATTATAAGTCTTGCACATTTCTGTGGTGTCATAACTTTTGAATAATCTAATAAGTTTTTACCAATTGGTTTTCCGTCAGGTCCCAATGCTTTTGAGTGAATGCCTGAGGATACAAATCCAGGGTAAATCATTGTAACACTAACACCAGAAATGGCAATTTCTATTCTAAGTGAATCAAAAAATCCGTTTAGTGCGTGTTTACTTGCAGAATAAAAACTTCTTGTTGGAACTCCGGTTTTTCCTGTAATACTAGAAATATTAACAATCCTGCCTTTTACATTTTTTAAATAAGGTAAAGCATATTTTGTGCAATAAAGAGGTCCGTAATAATTTACATCCATCATTTTTTTACTAATTGAAAAATCCTTTATTTCTTCAAAATAAGCCCACATCGTTATTCCTGCATTATTAATTAGAATATCAATTTTCCCAAATTTTATAATTGTAGAATCAATCATATTTTTACATTGTTCTTCATCAGTTATGTCTGTCTTAATTGCAATTGCTTTACTCCCCTTTTGCTTACAAAGCAAAACAATTTCATCTAACTTTTCTTTATTGCGAGCAACAAGAACAACCGATACATTATATTCCGCTAATTGAATTGCCAGTTCTCTTCCAATTCCGGATGAAGCACCGGTTATTATTATTACTTTATTTTGGAAAATGTTTTTATTCATAATTAAATAACTGCATATATCAGAAAAATACCTAACACAAAAGAAAATAGTGATGCAACTCTCATATAAGGTTCAATAAAAGTGACCGACCAGAGAGCATATCTTGCATGCCATTTACGTGGTATA
>JADFGB010000401.1 GCA_022567875.1 Bacteroidota bacterium
ACAGCACTGATTTTGCAAATGAAAATTTGGATATTGTTTACACACAAGGCTCTGTTTCTTCTTCAAAAAGAAATAAAATTGTAAAAGAAATTAAAAGAATTTTAAAACCCGGGGGAATCTTCTGTGTAGGAGAATCGGTGTTATTGAAAGATAACGAACCTCAATTTATAAAAGACATTTATAAAAATTCAGATACTTTACCCTTGGCGGTAAATAATTTTACTGAATATTATATATCAAGAAAATTTGAAATAATAAAAGAAGTTGATTTTTCATATTCTCTAAAAAAATATTACAAAAGCTGGAAAGGTTTATTAAAAGAAAATATTAATTCTCTCTCCGAAGAAGAAAAACAGCAAAACAAAAAAATAATTAAACGAATATCTCACGAATCAAATGCATATAATAATTTGGGTGGTTCAAAATATATGGGATTCAAAATGTTGATCTTAAAAAAGGAAAACGATGAAAAAAGGTGATTTATTAGAACTGACAATAGAAGATTATGCATTCGAAGGTAAAGGAATTGCAAGAATTGAGAAAGAAGGCTCCGATGAATATCAGTCAAAATATGTAATCTTTGTAAACGGCGCTTACCCCGGAGACAAAGTACAAGCAAGACTGCTGAAAGTAAAAAAATCTTTTGCCGAAGCAAAATGTGTCGAAATAATTGAGAAATCAGATTTAAGAACCAAGGCAAAATGTAATTTTTTTGGAACCTGCGGCGGGTGTAAACAGCAGGATTTAGAATATGAGCATCAAATAAAATTCAAACGTTTACAGGTTGAAAATGTATTTAAAACAATTGGTGGTTTTACTGATTTAAATATTGAAGAAATAATCCCCTCTGAAAAAACTTTTTTCTACAGAAATAAAATGGAGTTTTCATTCAGTAAAATAAGATGGCTTACGTTGGATGAAATAAACTCCGATAAAATTATTGACAGAAATTTTGCACTCGGTCTGCACATTCCAAGAATATACGATAAAGTTTTGGACATAAATGAATGCTTTCTGCAGTCAGAGGAAAGCAATAAAATATTGAATTTTACAAGAGACTTTTTTAAGTCGAGAGAAACAACTATTTATTCCACAAAAAATCACAAGGGTTATTTAAGAAATCTTGTAATTCGGCAGTCACAACACTTTGATGAATTAATGGTGAACCTTGTAACATCCGAAGAAAACGATGAGCTAATCAGCCAGTACGCAGAACAGCTGAAAAAAGAAGTGCCGCAAATAACTACTATCATAAATAACATAAATCTTAAAAAGGCAAATGTAGCAATAGGCGATTACGAGAAAATCTTTTGGGGTGACGGTTTTATAAATGACAGCATCGGCAAGTATAAATTTAGAGTCAGTGCAAACTCCTTTTTCCAAACCAACACTCTGCAGGCAGAAAACCTCTACAATACAACTTTAGATTTTGCAGACTTGAAAGGTGACGAAATTGTTTATGATTTATATTCCGGAACAGGTACAATTTCTATTTATGCTTCTGAAAAAGCGAAAGAGGTTTACGGATTTGAGAATGTGCATTCTTCAATAGAAGATGCAGGTAAAAATGCTGAACTGAATAATATTGGTAATGTCCGTTTTTATGAAGCTAATTTATATAAACCCATGCTGCCGATTGTAAAAGAAAACAAATTGCCCAAACCACAAACCATAATTATTGACCCGCCAAGAAACGGAATGCACAAAAATACTATTGCGGATGTACTTGAATTGAGTCCGGGTAAAATTGTTTATGTAAGCTGCAACCCGGCAACACAGGCAAGAGATGTTAAACTTTTGACGGAAGGCGGTTACAAATTAATTAAGATGAAACCTGTTGATATGTTTCCCCATACTTTTCATATTGAAAATGTTTGTTTACTAATTAAGCCTAAATAATATATGAAGTTATGAACACTTTGTTTTTTAGAAATAACAAAACAATTATAAATTCTTTAAGAATATCAGTCATAATATTTAACTGGTATTTCAGAACTAATTAATATTCTATTTGCAATTAGAACAATACTTGAGTTCCTTTTGCCTTTTGTATTATCAATATTTATTCA
>JADFGB010000051.1 GCA_022567875.1 Bacteroidota bacterium
GTAAAGGAAAAAATAATTCGAGCCGTTCGTCTTATTCCGGTACGGGTATCTATAAAAGTAATGATAAAGGAAAAACCTGGCAATACAAAGGACTTGCAGAAACTCATCATACCGGAAGGATAATTATATCACCGGATGACCCTAACACTGTTTGGGTCGCCGCTTTAGGTCATCTTTATTCACCTAATAAAGAAAGAGGTGTTTATAAAACTACTGACGGCGGTAAAACTTGGAAGCATATTTTATTTATTGATGATAACACAGGGGCAATTGATTTAGCCATAGATTCGAAGAACACAAATATTTTATACGCAGCTATGTGGCACAAAACAAGGAGAGCATGGAATTTTGTTGAATCCGGAAAAACTTCAGGAATTTATAAAACTATAGACGGTGGAGAAACTTGGAAATTAATTACAACAGTACAAAGTGGTTTTCCAACTGGTGAGGGTGTAGGAAGAATTGGTTTGTCTGTTTATAAAAATAATCCTCAAATAATTTATGCATCTGTTGACAATCAAAATCACAGGATAAAAAAGGAAGAAAAAGAAAAACCTGCCGTAACGAAAGAAATGTTGAAAAATATTTCAGTAAAAGATTTTTTAAAATTAAATGAAGATGATTTAAATGATTTTCTGGATGCCAACAGTTTTCCTTTAAAATATAATGCAGTAAAAATTTTAAATATGGTCCGGAAAGGTACAATAAAACCTAAAGCATTGGTTGATTATCTTTCCGATGCAAACCAGAATTTATTCGATACACCGGTTATCGGTGCAGAAATCTACCGCTCGGATGACGGGGGTAAAACATGGAAAAAAACAAACAAAGATTTTATAGATAATATGTTTTATACATACGGCTACTATTTCGGAGAGATAAGAGTAAATCCTAATGATGATAAAAGGGTTTATATTTTGGGAGTACCCGCATTACATTCAGTGGACGGAGGGAAAACATTTAAATCAATTGGTGGTGATAACGTGCATGGTGATTTTCAAGCTTTGTGGCTTGACCCAAACAAAGACGGACATTTAATTATTGGGAACGACGGCGGCATTAACATTACTTATGATAACGGAAAACATTGGTTTAAAGCAAACACACCTGCTGTAGGACAATTTTATTCAGTTGCTGTAGATAACGAAAAGCCATACAATGTCTATGGAGGCCTGCAGGATAACGGTGTCTGGTACGGACCGAGCACTTACACACCTAACAACAGATGGTATTCATCGGGGCAATACCCATTTAAATTTATTCTCGGCGGTGACGGAATGCAGGTGAATGTAGATACAACTAATAATAAAACTGTTTATACAGGTTTCCAATTCGGTAATTATTACAGAGTAAATAAAAAAACAAGAAAAAATGTAGCTATAAAACCAATGCCGGAACTAGGTAAAAAGAAACTAAGATTTAATTGGCAGTCGCCTATTCATCTGTCTAATCACAATGCAGATATTTTTTATATCGGATCAAACAAACTTCACAGATCACTTAACAAAGGGGATGATTACAAAACTATTTCATTCGATTTAACTAAAGGATGGAAAAAAGGTGATGTACCATTTGGTACTTTAACAACTATTGATGAATCAACGCTTCAGTTTGGACTACTCTACACTGGAAGTGACGACGGGCTTGTTTATGTAAGCAAAGACGGTGGAGCAAAATGGGATAATATTTCAAATGGACTTCCGGAACATTTATGGATAAGTAGAGTTATAGCTTCTTCTCACAAGTTATCCAGAATTTATGTTTCACTAAACGGATATAGATTGGACGATTTCAATTCATATCTTTATTCATCAGACAGTTACGGAAAAAACTGGAAAAAAATCGGTTTAGATTTACCTGCTGAGCCGATAAATATTATTAAAGAAGATCCGTATAATGAAAACATTCTTTATGTCGGTACAGACCATGGATTATATGTTTCATTAGATAGAGGTGTATCTTTTATGGGATTGTTTAATGGATTGCCTGCTGTACCTATACACGATCTGGCTATTCAAAAAAGAGAAAAAGATTTGGTAGTTGGCACTCACGGTAGGTCTATTTACATTGTAGATATTGAGCACATAGAAGAATTAAACGAAAACGTTTTAAGTTCAACTGTTCATTTATTTCCATTAAAAAGTAAAAAATTCAGTGGAAGATGGGGCGATAAAAATTACGCCTGGGGAAAAGTAAATGAACCCTCAATACAAATAATATATTTTTCAAAAAAGAATACCCTTGCAGAGATAACTATAAAAACAAATAAAGGTTTGGAATTAGCAAATATAAAAGACACTTGTGAAATAGGATTAAACTTTGTCAAATATGATTTGTCAATCGACAAAGAAAATATTGAGGAATATAAAGAATATTTAAACAGTAAGAAAAAAAGAACTAAAGTTAAAAACACAGATAATGGAAAGACATATCTACACCCCGGAAGCTATATAATAGAAGTAGATATAGATGGTGTAATTTCGTCACAAATTTTTAAAATAGGAAAACCGAGAAAGAGAAAAAGAAGATAAAAAAATGTAGAGTGATTCAGCCTGCCCAAAGCCAAGGCAAGCGAATCGCTCAAAAAAGTAAACTAAAAAAAGAGAAGTTTCAAATAGCTAAGGACAAGCAATGTTCAATTAACAAAATTATTTTTCACTTTTTCTGTAAGCTATCATTCCCCCCTCAACATTTGTAATATTGAAGTTTTTCTTAAAAAGTATTTCCGAAGCAATACCTGATCTATTACCTGATCGGCAAATCACGGTAATTTCTTTGTCTTTATATTTATTCAACTCAGAAATTCTTTTCTCTAAAATCTGCACGGGAATATTGATAACACCATCAATATGACCAAGAGGACCTTCTAATTCCTGTGGTGTTCTTACATCAAGAATTATCATATCAGGGTTTTCTTTCATTTCTTTTTTTAGTTGTTCAACCGTTATAGATTTGTAACTTGAGTCTTTCTTTGTACAACCGTAAACCCCTATAGAAAATATAAACACTACCAAAAAGAGAAGATTAATTTTTCTCATATTATTTTTCCTTTGATTTGTTATTAAAGAATTTAATATTTCATTCACCTGCCAGTTCAAGTAGATCCATAAGTTTATCATGTGACTCTTTGGATAATTCCAAATTATATTTTTTGTAGAAATCAATTGTCTTTTCAATCGAAGTAAAATAATTTTGACAATCAGAACAAGAATTTAAATGTTTTTTTATTGCAAGACATCTTTGGGAATTTAATTCTTCGCCTAAACTTTCGCAAATATGATCTGCAACTTCTTTACAGGTAACTTTTTGTGAGTTCATTTTTTGAATGCCTCATTAATTTCATTTCTTAAAAAAGCTCTTGCTCTGTGCAACCTTGATTTTACAGCAGGAATAGAAAGACTTGTAATTTTTCCTGTTTCCTCTGTTGAAAATCCGTTTACGTCTCTTAAAATAAATACTATCCTGTAATCAGGTGCTAATTTATTTATGGCTTTATCCAATATATCCTTTAATTCATTATTTTCAATTACATTCGAAGGAATTACATTCCAATCATTGGATATTTTGTTCTCTATGTCATTATCTTCATCGAAAGATAAAAACTGTGTTTTCTTCTTTCTGTAAGCCATCAGACAATGGTTCGATATTATTCTATAAAGCCATGTTGTTAACTTAGAATTACCGTCAAATTGATGCAATGATTTTATCATACTTAAAAAAGTTTCTTGCATTATGTTTTCAGCCTGCTCAGGATTTCTGCATATTTTAAAAGCAAAATTATAAACAGTTTTTTCCTGTGCTTTTACTAATTTTGCTAAAGCAGATTTATCGCCCTTTTTGGCCTTTTCTATTAATTCCTTCTCATTCATCTGATGCTAATTTATAAAATAAGATTCAAAAGATAATCATAAAATCTCAAAATTTATATTTCAAGACTTTTCCACAAATACCAACTTGCTATTGTGGGATAAGGTTCCCAACCGTTTTTATTTGCAATTTGTTTTATTTTATTTTCATTCGGTGTTTTTCTTAACCCGTATAGATTTTTAATTGCATTTTTTAGTCCAAGGTCGTTAACGGGTAAAACATTTAATCTTCCTAACGTAAAAATTAAAAACATATGTACAGTCCAATTTCCTATGCCTTTAACTTTAGTTAAATAGGAGATAATTTCTTCATTTGATTTATTATTAATGTTTTTAAATGATATTTCTTTATTAATAATTTTTTGAGATAGATTTTTTACATATTTAACTTTTGCCCAAGAAAGCCCGAGATTTCTTAATGTTAGATCTTCAGTTGATAATATTTTATGCTTTGAAGGTTTACCTTTAAAAAACAAAAAGAATTTTTTATTTATCGAAGCAGCTGCTTTAACAGAAAGTTGTTGGCCTACAATGGCTTTTATGAGAGAATAATAATAATTTTTATGAGGGCTTAATTCGAATGTTCCTGCAGTATCAATAATTCTTGCAATTTTAACATCATTATTGTAAATATGTTTTATACCTTTAACTGTTTGATTAGAATTCATTATTCCATAAATTTTGTAAAACAATTTTAAATATAAGCTAATCATATGTTTAGCACTAAAAAACAAGCTGATATATTCTCAAATAAACTTTTTGCTTATGCAGATAAGAAAAAAGTAAAATTTAAGTTTTCTTCGGAAAAGCTCCTTAAATACAATGAAGGTGATATTGTTTTTAAAAAAGGTGATAAAACCAATCACATTTACTTGATAATGGAAGGGGAGATAAAAATAAAAATACCTAATCCACCCTTTGCACCAAAAATACAATTTAAATATAGGAATGATTTTTTTGGTGAAAAAGAGCTACTCGAAAAAAGTGAAAGGAAATCTTCCTGTGTTACCGAAAAAAATTGTCAACTGTATCCAATTACTTACAATGAACTTCAAAAATTGATTTTAGAAAGTACTGTTGTAAAAGATAATCTTGAAATGGTAACTATTTCTACTATAGGGAAAACTATAAAAGAAATAACAAAAGAAAGCACAGGCGATAAAAAAACAGAAGAAAAAATTGATTACCAAAAAGCAATAAAAACACACCCTGAAGAACCAATCCCGACTTCTTCTACTGATAATATTAAAAAAGCGGAAATTACTCTTGAGAATATATTTAAAAACGGTGAGAAGGAAACAAAAAAAGATATTTTTATAGATGAAACAGATAATACAAAACAGAACACATTGTCTGATATAAATATTACTGAAGAGCTTCGGAAAAAAAAAGATATAGTTGAGCCGTTAAGTGAAAAAACAATTGAAGAACATAAAACTACAGAAAAAGAAAAGCCCGCCATTATTACGAATGATGCAAATCAAGATTTACAATCTCAGGATATTACAGAAGAGGTAGAACCGAAAGAAGAAAAAATAAGCGATGAAAAATATAATCAGATAATTGATGCAGGACTTTCATTATTAAAAATTATAAATATTGATGAGTTAACTCAAGAGATAGTTAAACAAGTCACAGAATTAGTAAAAACCGATAGAAGCATTCTCTTTTTTGTTAACAAAGATGATAAAATGTTAGAAGCTAAAATTAGTACTGATGATAATGAAAAAACGGATTTAAAAATTCCTTTAAATGATAGCATTTCAGGTCTTTGTGCTTTGAGAAATAAAATAGTTATTATTGATGATGTATCAAAAGATGATAGATTTAACACAATTTATGATGAGGTCTTTAATTATAAGACAAAAAACTTATTGGTTGTGCCAATAGCAGATAAAGATGAAAATGTAGTAGCAGTATTAGAACTTATTAATAGCAGGGATGAAACTTTTACTGAAATAGATATAGAAATATTAAAAATATTTATAAAAAGTATTCTACTTTCATTATCGAATTGCACAAAAACAGAACACCTAATAACAACTGCAAATAAAGAAGCACTTACAAATATTTCAAAATATATTTATAGAGATATAAAAAGCCCACTTTTGACTATAAAAAACTATGCTAAAATTTTAATAAAGGATAAGCTTCCCAAAGAGATTAAGCAGGTATTAGAATTAATAATTATGCAAACTGATTTTGTCGATTCGTTGAATGATAATTTATCCACTTTCTATGAAGACAAAGAAAGCTTATCCTTAGAAGAAGTTTCCATTAAGGAAGTGGCAAATGATATTTTAGATCTGCTAGCAGAATACGCCGAATCAAGAAATGTTGTGCTTTATAAAAAAATTGATGTGGAAACAAAAGTTAATTTGGACTCTAAGCAGCTTACAATTGTTTTTTATCAGATTATAAAAAATGCCTGCGATGCACAACCGAATAAGGGTTCTGTTTATATTACTTCAACTTTAATTGACGGTACAGTTAATATTGAATTTAAAGATTCAGGTGAAGGTGTACCTGTCTATTCCCAAACAGAAATATTTAAGAATTTTACATCATTTAAATCAGACGAGCATCTTGGTATTGGATTAAATATTGCAGATAAAATTGTGAAAGCTCACGGTGGAAATCTTACAGTTTCAAATTCATCTGATGGCGGAGCTATTTTTACAATTTCGTTACCTGCTGTAAAATGAGTAATTCCATCCAACTTCTTTTCAAAAAATGTCTTATAATTTAATAACTATTCTTGGGCCAACTGCAGTTGGTAAAACAAATTTAGGTGTAAATCTTGCATATAAATTTAGCGGTGAAATTATATCTGCAGATTCAAGGCAGGTTTATAGAGGGATGGATATAGGCACAGGGAAAGATTTAACAGAATATATAATAAATAAAACTAATATTAAATATCATTTAATTGATATAATTAATCCGAAAGATGAATTTAATCTATTCGAATTTATAAAACATTTTAATGCAGCTTTTTCTAAAATTAGAAAGATAGACAAAACTCCAATAATGGTAGGGGGAACAGGGCTTTATTTAAGCTCAGTATTACAAAAATATAAATTAAGTAAAGTCGATTTTAATGACAGAGACATTGAACAATTAAAAAAAATGTCCACAGAAGAATTAGCATTAATATTAAAAAAATTAAACTTCAAACTTCATAACACTACAGACCTTCTTAACAGGGAAAGAA
>JADFGB010000402.1 GCA_022567875.1 Bacteroidota bacterium
TAAATTCAATAGTAAAACGATATTGATAAATTGAATTTTTTTTTCAACGGTATTATTAAGAATAGTAAATAAATAAATTATAAAAAATATTTTATCCTTAAATACAACATTTTATTTCTTGTATTCTTTTAAAAATCCAACAAATTCTATTCTGTGAGTTTCCTCCATACCGAGCAATTTGATGCACAAATCCTGAGTAACATAATCTGTGCCGTCGCAGAGTTTAATTATTTTGTTATAATGTAAAATTGCACCATTCTCAGCTTCAATCACACCTTCAATTACAGAAACAACATCTGTTGTATCATCTTTTGGTTGAAGAAGATTTTGTGAAGGAGAAAAATCAAATGAACCGGGGACTAACCCGCCTATTTCTTTTATTCTTTTTGCTAAGGATTGAGCATGATTTATCTCTTCCAATATATCGACTGCAAGTGACTTTTTTATTTCTTCAGCACGAACACCATCAAGATTTATTGAATTGGATATATAATTTATTACCGTTTCCATTTCCATCCAGTATGCTATTATTAAATTATCTATTATTTCTTGATTCTTTTCCATTTTATTCTCCTCTATTTTAATATTTTCTTAATCAGTGTTGGTTTTGCTGTTTTCTTATTGGAAATTAGGATAGCTTTATTAAGACTTTGTTTGACAGATTCAATCGTGTTTTCTGATTCGCCTCTTAATTCAACCAAAACATCCCCTTTTTTAACTCTATCCCCAATTTTATATTTAAAGATTAAACCGGCTTTGGGTTCTATTTTATCCTCTTTTGTTTTTCTTCCTGCGCCAAGCTCTAAAGCAGACATTCCTATTTGATAATTATCCATTGAATTTATGTACCCGCTTTTATCAGCGTAAATATACTCTATTACTTTAGATTTTGGATATTTTTCAGGGTGCTTAATTATAGAGATATTTCCGTTCTGTAATTTTACAATCTCTAAAAACTTATTAAAAGCTTTTCCGTTTTTGATTAATTGTTTTGAAATTTCAACACCTTCTTTTATTGATGATGCTTTACCGCCGAGATAAATCATTGCCCCTGATAAAAGTGTGCTCAATTCAAAAAGATCATCTTTTTGTTCACCCCTTAAAACCATTATTGATTCATAAACCTCCAACCAATTACCCACATACTTACCAAGGGGTTGGTTCATATCGGTTATAAAAGCAATTACTTTTTTATTGAATGTTTTTGCAGTTTTAATTAATGAGTTTGCAAGTTCAACCGCATCCGATGTTTTTTTCATAAATGCACCGCTGCCGGTTTTTACGTCCAGCACAAGTCCGTCTATTCCCTCAGCTAATTTTTTGCTCATTATACTTGCTGTAATTAATGGTATAGATTCAATAGTAGCTGTTACATCGCGCAGTGAATAAATTAATTTATCGGCAGGGGCAACATCTTTAGTTTGTCCTGCTAAAACAGCCCCGCATGATTTTATTACTTGTTTATATTTTGTTAAAGATAAGTTCGTTCTAAATCCCGGGATTGACTCCAGTTTGTCTAAAGTTCCACCTGAATGACCAAGCCCTCTTCCCGAAATCATCGGGACATTTACGCCTGCTGCTGCAACAATTGGTGCAAGAATCAGCGATGTTTTGTCGCCGACACCCCCTGTGGAATGTTTATCAATTTTAGACCCGGGTATAGAATTTAGATTTATTATTTTTCCGCTGTATAGCATAGCCTCTGTTAAAGCTGCGGTCTCTTTTTTGTTCATTCCTTTTAAAAAAGCAGCCATTAAAAAGGCGGAAAATTGGTAATCAGGAATTTTCTTTTTTGTGTATGAAGAAATTAAATATTTTATCTCATCACTTGTTAAAGATTTACCGTCTCTTTTCTTTTTTATTAATTCTACAGTATTCATAAATAAAATTTACTAAGAATAGTAGTTAGATTGAAACAAGAATAGGGAAACTAATAAACGATAATTAATTTTAGTTACATCTGTCCAAAATAATATTTTTATATTTCGTCCCGATGGGACTTTTAGCGTAGATACAGAATATGGTTTATAAATATCACGTCCCGATGGGACGAAAAAAGA
>JADFGB010000052.1 GCA_022567875.1 Bacteroidota bacterium
ACACAGAAGAAATAACAATTGTTCACGCCGGTAATATTTTTGATTATCAAAACCCCAAAGAATTTTGGAAAGAATTAAAAAGAAAAATTGATAGCGGGGAAAAAATAAAAATCAAATTTATCGGCACTGTCGGTCCCGCAATAAAACAAACAATTAATAAAATTGGTTTGTCTGAATTTACAGAATACCTTGGGTTCCTTTCTTATAAAGAAATGTTAAAACATTTATCACAGGCTTCTTATTTACTTGTCTGTGCTACTGAAAGGAGACACGTACCGGGTAAACTTTTTGAATATTTAAGAATAGGAAAACCGATAATTGCATTTGGTGATGATAACGAAGAAGTGAAAGGAATTATTGAAGAGGCAAGTGCAGGGAAATTATATAAATATTCTGATTCCGCAAAAGATATTTTTGAAATTGGTAATTCTTTTATATTCGACAAAAGTAAAATAGAAATTTACGAAAGAAAAAATATTGCAAAAGATTTAATCGAAGTTTTAAATCAATAATTTCCTATTCCTTTCTAAACACCTGCGTTGCTGATGCCTGAGCCGTGGGAGTTACAATAATTTCATTAATATTTATACGAGATTTTCTAGTTGCTGCAAATAAAATAAGGTCTGCAATGTCTTCGCCTGTAAGAGGTTCAATTCCATTGTAAACTTTTTTAGCCCGTTCTTTATCGCCGTTAAATCTTACTTCGCTGAATTCTGTTTCCACGAGTCCGGGGGATATGTTTGTTACCCTAATATTACTTTCAAGAGTGTCCATTCTTATTGCTTCGCTTAAAGAATTTACGGCAAATTTTGTTGCGCAATAAACATTTCCGTATGGATAAACCTGATGTCCTGCAATTGAACCTAAATTTATAACGTGACCTTGCTTACGCTCAATCATTAGTGGTAATATTTGGCGAGTAACATAAAGAAGACCTTTTATATTTGTATCTATCATTGCTTCCCAGTCTTCAATATTGCCATCGTTTATTTTACTATAGCCTTTTGCTAATCCGGCATTGTTTAATAAAATATCTATTTGTTTCCATTCATCAGGCAGCGATGAAATCTTATCTTTTACTTGTTCTAAATTTCTTACATCCAATTCAAAAGAATATATTTTTACTCCAAATTTAGATTCTATATTTTTACAAAGTTCATCTAATATGTTTTTTCTTCTAGCTGAAAGAATAAGGTTAGCACCTTCTTCCGCAAATGATATTGCACATGCTTTACCGATACCTGAAGAAGCACCGGTAATAAAAACAATTTTATTGTCTAATTTTCCCAAAGTTTTTCTCCAATATATTTAAGACTTAATAAAGGTTACAAATTTTTTAATTCTATTTGTAGCAAAATTTATGTATGAAAAAACAACAAAAATTATTAAAAATGTAACCAACAAAGATTTGGTGTATGAATATTCTGAAACGAAAATATACATTGACCAGTCGGTGCTTAAAAAATTATTTATTATAACGGACAATGCGTAAAGAAGTATTGTAATTACTAAATAACCAATATTTATCATCTGGTAAATAATTAGTCCTGTTCTTATGTTGTTATTATAAACCTTAATGAGAAATAAAGCAGATAATTCTATAAAAATTATAACTGAGAAAATTGGGATTAAGTAGATAACAGTATCATAAATTAATTTATGTGATTCGGGCAGCGTGAAGACTGTGTATAATGATATACCTTTAAGGGCAAAGGAAATATCGCGAGTGTAAATTAAGAAAACAGCTCCTGCTTTAATAAGTTCATTTAAAATCAACACGCTAATCAATGCAACTACAATTGATATTGAAATTAAAATATTCTTTTTCATTTTTTATATAAAATTGTTTTTAAAGTAATTTATTAAAAATAGAAATAATTGAAATGAATAACGAATTAGATATTATTAATTAAAAACACCCGGTATTTCAGTAAAGCACTTTGGACAAATACTTCCCAGCAGATTATTTTTTAACACAGAATGCCAATCTCTTTCAATTAGTTTGGCTTTACAATTTGGGCAATAGGTAGTTTGACCTTCTCTGTTATAAATGTTTCCGACATAACAAAAATTTATTCCTGTATTAATAGCAATTTTTCGGGCTCTAATTAATGTATCTTCAGGGGTTCTGTTTTTATCTCTCATCTTAAAATCCGGATGAAAAGCAGTAAAATGCAGGGGAATATTTTCTCCGAGATTTTCCAAAATCCAATCACATTCCTTTTTAATTTCCTCTTCTGAATCATTCTCACCGGGAATTAATAAAGTTGTTATTTCAACCCAAACATCCGTTTCATTTTTTAACCATATTAATGTATCAAGCACATCATCTAAATGAGAAAAAGTTAATTTGTAATAAAATTTTTCTGTAAATGCCTTTAAATCAACATTTGCTGCATCTATATATTTATAAACATCTTTACGAGCCTCTTTATCAATGTAACCGGCAGTAACCATTACTGTCTTTATTTTTTCTTCTCTTGCTATTTTGGAAATGTCGATCACATATTCACCGAATATTGTAGGATCGTTGTAAGTAAAAGCAATTGAAGGAGTAGAGTGTTTTTGTGCAAGTTTTACAACTTCATCGGGAGATGCTGAAACTGCATTTGTATCATCAAGCTTTGCTTTGCTTATTGACCAATTTTGACAAAACTTGCAACCTAAATTACATCCTGCAGTTCCAAAACTAAGTACTTCCGTTCCCGGTAAAAAATGATTAAGCGGTTTTTTTTCAATCGGGTCCATTGCAAAACCCGTTGGTTTTCCGTAACCAATTGTGTATAATTTATTGTTATGATTTTGTCTGATGTAACAAAACCCAGGTTGACCTTCACCAATTTTGCAGTAACGCGGACAGAGTGTGCATAATATTTTATTTTTGTCTGTCGGTTCCCACCATTTTGCTAAATACATTTCTAAATTTGATTGATTGTTTTTTAAAAGGTACTTTAGAATTATTTTAAAGTAAAGGTGTGTTGCAAATTTAATTGTTAAATCACTTCAAACCTTAGCCAGCTTGCACGGGATTTTTCTGAGTAGGGTGCGCCCGCAGTAAAAATAACAAGGTCATCTTTTTTTATTAACCCGGCTTTTAAAAGTGACATTTTAGCTTCATCGATACAAAGATGTTCTTTATCGATGTTACCGAAGTAAAATGAAATCACACCCCATCTTAGAGATAAATTATTCATTGTTTCAAAACTGTTGGATAAAGCAATGACTTTAGCTTTTGGCCTGTATTTTGAAAGGTTAACAGCAGTTCTACCCTTAAATGTGAACACTACTATAGCATTGGCATTAATATGTCTGCTTAAAGAAACTATAGATCTTCCGACAGAGTCAAAAAGATTTTCTTCAACAGTAGAAGGCGTTTCATATTCTTCGTCTTTTAAAGGCTGGAAATAAGTCTCTGCATTTAAAATTATTGAATTCATCATTTTCACAGTTTCTACCGGGTATTTGCCAATTGCTGTTTCACCGCTAAGCATAACAACTCCTGTTCCGTCCAAAACTGCATTGGCTACGTCAGATGCTTCTGCACGCGTGGGAACCGGGTTATGAATCATTGATTCCAGCATTTGTGTTGCCGTTATTACAAGCTTTCCTTTTAAGTTACATTTTTTAATTATTTCTTTTTGTATTAAGGGAACTTCCTGTGGCGGAAGCTCAACACCAAGATCGCCGCGTGCAATCATAATTCCATCCGAAACTTCAAGAATAGAATCAAAATCCTCACAGGCTTCTTTCTTTTCTATCTTTGCAATTATGGGGATCTCTTTTCCTTTTTCTTTCAACCAATTTTTCAATTCTATTATATCATCCGCTTTACGAACAAATGATAAGGCTATGTAATCAACACGATGTTGAAGAATGAACTCTAAATTCTCGTAATCCTCTTCTGTAATTGACGGAGTTGACAGTTTCATTCCTGGTAAATTGATGCCCTTCTTAGGTTTTAATATTCCGCCGTTTTCGATTATGCAGGTGAGAGAATCCTCATTTTTTTGTGTAACCTTAAGTCTAAGCAGTCCGTCATCAATTAAAATAGTATCCCCGATTTGTGCATCATTAACGAGAGGTTTATAAGAGGTTGAAATTTTTTCGGATGTCCCTTTTATATCTTCGGAAATAATTTCAATAGTTTTTCCTGTAATCAGTTCTATCTCAGGTGTAATTAATTCACCTATTCTAATTTTTGGACCTTGCAGGTCCGCCAAGATAGCTAACGGAGTGTTTTCCGCTTGACAAGCTTTGTGAATATTATAAAATATAGTTTTAAGGTAATCTTTATTACCGTGTGAAAAATTTAATCTGACTCCGTTGCACCCTGCTTTTATTAATTCTCTAATTTTTTCTGTAGAATCAGTTGCAGGACCTAAAGTACAAAGTATTTTTGTTTTAGCTAACATAGAATTATTTTCTGACATCACTTTTTCTTTCTTTTAATTGTGGATGGTTTACTTTTGTGTTTTACTGGTTTTGATTTTGTTTTTTGATAGAAATCTTTTAATTTCTTTTCAACTAAACCGAAGACCGTATTAGGTTCATAATTTCCTCTTGAATTTAATTTACCTGCTTTTACACCTGTTAAAATTTCAATACCCTCTTCAACTCTGGAGATTGCATAAATATGGAATTCTTTCTTTTCAACTGCTTCTACCACTTCTTTTTTTAACATCAGATCTTTTGTGTTTTGAATGGGAATAACTACACCCTGTTTTTTTGTTAACCCTCGATGCTTGCAAAGATCAAAAAATCCTTCAATTTTTTCATTAACTCCCCCTATTGGTTGAACATCACCTTTTTGATTTAATGAACCCGTTACCGCAAATGATTGTTTTAACGGCAGATTAGAAAGTGTTGAAAGTAAAGCAAAAATTTCAGCACAGGATGCACTGTCTCCGTCAACTCCGCCGTAAGACTGCTCAAACACAAAATTAGCATTAAAAGAAAGCGGAAAGTTTTGACCGAATGTTTCCTTAAAATATCCTGAAATAATCAACACACCTTTTTTATATGTGTTTCCAGCCAAACCTGCTTCACGATCAACATTTATTATGTTACCACTTCCTATTGAAACTGAGGCAGTAATTCTTGTAGGTTTACCAAAAGAATAAAAATCGGAGCCATAAACTGCAAGCCCGTTTATTTGTCCTACTCTATCACCATCGGAATCAATAAGAATTACGTTTTCGTTTATCATATCAGTAACTTTTGACTCTGATAAACCATGTCTGTCTTTAGCAAAATTATATGCTTTTTCAATATGTGCAGAAGTAACTACATTAAACCCGTCATCGCAAGCCCAAAAATTTGCTTCACGTGCAACATCTGCAATGTAAGAGAATCTTGTTGTAAGTTTATCCTGCTGCCCTGCATAACGAGCACTTATTTCTATTAATTTTGCAATAGCTGATTTGTCAAACTCGTTCATTTCTTCTTCTTTAATAAGTTTTTTTACAACTCTTGCATATTTAAGCAATACTTCGTCCGTACGTTTTATTTCATAATCAAAATCTGCTTTAATTTTAAAAATCTTTTTAAAATCATCTTCATAGTTTGCTAAAAGAGAGTAAATATGAGAAGTTCCGATTAGTATTATTTTTGTGTCTATGTTAATCGGTTCCGGTTGTAGAATTGAAGAGGATATTTGAAACAGCTTATTTTCCTCCCTAATTTGAAGAGTCCTGTATGTTAAAATTCTCTTTAAAGTCCGCCAAACGTTTGGTTCTTCAAAAAGATAATTAACATTTAGAACCAAGTAACCCCCGTTTGCACGAAGAATTGCACCGGCTTTAATTTTTGTGAAATCGCTGTACCATCCGCCACTGCCGTCGCTTACTTTTTCAATAGTTCCGAAAAGATTAAAGTAGCTCGGTGATGTTTCTATAATAACGGGACAGTTTTGTGTATCTGAATTATCTAATATGATATTTACTTCGTATTCTTTAAAGTAGTCAATAATAAAACCTTCCTCGGTCTTTTCGCCCTGTGTTTTAACACCTTTAAAAACTTGTACGTTTTCTAGAATATTTTCTTCAACATCATTTAAATAATTGATTATTTTTTTATCAGTAAATTGTTCGCGTAAATTATCCATTACCCCTTTAACAACTATTTTAGCAATACTTTTTTCAAGTTCATTTAATTTCTGTTGAAATTTCTGACTTAATTTTAGACCTTTTTTGAATAGTGTTTGAAGTGATTGCTGATATGAAGTATATTTTTTTACAATTTTTTCGGCATTTTTTTGTGTTAATTTTTTCTTTTGCACTAAGTCTTCAAGTTGTAAAAGAGATACAGGTTTGTTATTTATCATAGGGAACAATTCGGGTCTGGTGATCTGTCCGTCCTGCACTTGACCTAATTTAAAATTATTCTTCTGTAATTTTTCTTCAAACGGCTGCAAGAGTTTTTGTTGTTGATTTGCGAAGTCAGTAACAATTATTTTCTTTTCTTCCTGATAATTTTTACTTTCGAGTGTTTGTGGTATTTTACCTTTCAGCATTTCAATGGAGTCACATAATTCTTTTTTGAAATTCTTAGCGTGTCCTTTAGGGAATATTAGTAAAGTAGGTCTGTCCGTATCTTTAAAATTATTTACATAAGTATAATCATAAAGCAACGGACAGTTTGAACTTATTGTCTCCAACATTTTTTTTACAGTAGTTGCTTTTCCCGTACCGGATAATCCGGCAATGTAAATGTTGTATCCCGGGCTACGAAGATCAACACCTAATTTTAAAGCTTTTAAAGCCCTTTCCTGTCCGAGTATTCCTTCAATTGGTTCCAGTTCATCCGTGGATGCAAATTTGAAAATGTCTGGATTACAAACCCATCTTATTTCTTCCGGTTTAAGTTCTTTATATTTACTGGCTTTTATGGTTTTCATAACTTACACACTGTTGTAAAAATAATTTTTAAAATTTAAAAGAATTAAATATTTAATATCAAAATTCTGATTATTAATTTACTAAATCGTCTCCCTTTTTACTATTGATAAAAAATATGTACATTTGATGATAGTTGAAAGGAAGAATGAACGATTGA
>JADFGB010000053.1 GCA_022567875.1 Bacteroidota bacterium
TTTCTTGCGCGTTTTTCGCTGTTTTTCGTGTTTTTTCCATCGAATTGGAGTTATTTTAATTTATCTGAAAATATTTTATTGCTATTTAGATCATACACTTGGGATGGATTTTAATGACACTTCATCTTTTACATTTTACAAAGATTACTTTTACAGAGTTAAAGCAGTTGATAAAGGTGGACTGGAAAGCAACGCAACAAATGAAATAAAAGATCAGATATTAGAAATACCTGAAATTGTTTTCCCCATTGACAACTCACAAATTAGTTTAATAAACAATTTTGTAATTAAAGCTCTCCCCAAGCCTGCTCAATATAAAATTATTGTACAAACAAATGAATTTTTTGGAGAATTCTGGTCAACGCAATTTAATTCGGAAAAAACAACAGATACTCTTCAAGTTCCCTTCACTCCTATTTTTTTAAATGCAGGTATATATTATTACTGGCGGGCAGCAACTTTTACAAACGGTAATTCTTTACCTAACAGTATTTCAAAACTTTATAAGTTTTTCTTAACGTCTGAATTTTTGTAAGACTATTTTTTTTGGTATTTGTACTAAAATATTTTAATCTTTCTCGTTACCTTTAAGTTGGTTAATAAAGTTTAATAATATTTGAGATTACTTGAAAAATTTATCTATTTTAATTTTTATTATTTTTCTGTCAGCTATCACTTCATCAATGGCACAAAATTTAAGTGACAGCCTTCAATTTTTAAACAATGGATTCCCTCAAAGTTTATTTCTAACTAATTTTGATAAACAGCTTAACACATTCAGGCTAAGAACAGGATTTAATTTTAATAGACAGATAGGTAAATTTCAATTTTTTGTAAATGAAAATCTGAATTCAACATTAACAAGATCTACAGATAATAATGTCCGGTCTGAGCATTATCTATTCATAAGCAGTGTCTATAAAATGAACAGAAAAATAGATTTGGGATTACACATAAAAAATAATATTCTTACGGACAGTAGGAATATCGGTATAAATAAAGCTGCTTTATCTTCTATAACATTTTATACAAAATATTCCCTAAAGGATAATATTTATTTTTCTCCTTTTCTAGGTTATTCAAAAAATAATCAAATTAGTCAAACTGATTATGGTTTAATTTATGGCTTTGAAGGTCTGATGAATGATTATTTAATCTCCGACATTAAACTTAACACAATGATAAGTTTAGTTAATGAAGATATTTTACCAAGGAAAAATTCAGTGAGAGTTTTCAATGTTCAATTAAAAAACAACTTTGATAATAACATTCAAAATTCTTTTACTGTAAAATATTCACGTAATCGTAAAGACTTTTATTTCCTAGCTGATTCGTCTATTTCTTCTATATTTAATGTTAAGAACAACATTCAAAGTAGAATAGAAACGGATTATTATTTTGAGAACAGATTAGGAAATGATAATGCCCTTGCAAACATAAAATGGAATATAGCCGGAAGACTACTTTGGAGAAATATAGACAGAGACACACGTTATAAAACATCACCATTAGTTTCTTCTTCATTATTTGATACTCGAATTAACGAACTTAGAATTGAAGTGGAAAGCTTGGTTAGTTATACAAATAATTTTTCCAACATTGTTTTAAGAATGCTTTATAATGAAAGAGATGAAAAAAACACAACAAAAAATTTTGAAGACAAACAAAGTTTATTATTTGAAGATAAATCAGAACTGGAAAGCAGAAAAAACAATAATGCAAAAAGAATATCACTAAGTCTTTCCGGAAATTTAATTTTATCAGAATCAGATAAAATAAATTTCAGTCTTTACCAAAATAAATTAAGATACAATACACCAAGCAGTGAAAATTTTGACGATAGAGATGAACTGTTATCCATTTTAAGACTTCAATATGTAAAAACTTTTACACCATTTTTTGAAGGATTTGTAAATATAGACGCCACCATTAGTCAGACGGTTTACATTTTCTCAGAGAAAAGCTCTAACAATAATATCAACAGAGTTTTCACTCTTTCTACAGGTGGCAAATATTCAGGTAAAATATTTAGATCAACTAATTCGTTTTCGGTTTCGGCTAATTATACTGTGTTCGATTTCGAAGATATAAATCCAAATTTTAAGAGTTTTTCTTTCCGCCAATTTACTGCCCGGGATTCCACATCAATCATATTTTCAAAGAGAGTTTCATTATTATCTTACAACTATGTTAAACTTTCTGAACAAGGAATTTTAATGTGGAATGAATTTACTACAAGACCAACCAGGTATTTAGAAGAAATTTTTTCTGAAACAAAACTAATTGTAAAACCTTCACGCTTATCATATGCAATCGGCTTAAGAATTTTCTTATTAAACACTTATAATTACAGAGGGGCTGAAAAAATTATTGACTCAAAATTTTTAAGTATTGCGCCAATTACTGAAATAAAATTAGAATTTTTAGATGTTTTATATTTTAGACTTTATGGTTGGTATGCATTTATAACTTTAAATAACGGACAAAGTAAACAGGAAACAAATTTATCTATGCAAATGAATTATTATTTTTAATTTAAAATTAAAATAACTATTATAGAACCACTCAAAAAAAAATATTGCTGATTTTGCCAGAAAAAAATTATCATTTAGAAATAGAAAGCGATCCCAATAACTTAATTACTATTGAAGAATTCGTGAATTATTTTGCAATGGATCTGCAACTAGGTGAGGAAAAACTATCTGCTCTTCTTTTATCTGTCACCGAAGCAGCTACAAATGCTATTAAGCATGGAAACAAGTGCGATGTTAACAAATTAGTTAAAATTGACGTTAATGTTGATGGTGATACATTAAGAATAATAGTAAAAGATGAGGGCGAAGGGTTTGACCCTTCAAAAGTACCTGACCCAACCGAACCGGATAACCTTCTTAAAGATTCGGGAAGAGGATTATATTTGATGAAAATTTATATGAGTAACATTAAATTCAATATTACACCTACAGGTAACGAAACTATTATTGAATTAAAAATATAATTAAAAACTCAATTTCCTTATATTTCTTCTAACATCTTCCGCAGAATTTTTTAATGCTTCCAATTCTTTTGAGCTTAAATTTAACTGAATAATTTGTTCTATTCCGTTTGAACCCAGTTTAACAGGTACACCACAAAACACTCCGTTTATTCCGTACTCTCCTTCAAGCCAAACTGAGCATGGCAATATTCTGTTTCTGTTTTTTATAATTGCATCCGCCATTTCTACAACTGCTGAAGATGGTGCATAAAAAGCACTTCCTGTTTTAAGATAGTTTACAATTTCAGCTCCCCCTTTTCTGGCTCTGACTATAAGTTTTAAGATTATATCTTCCGGTAACAATTCGTTTATAGGAATTCCTGACACGGTAGTATATTTTGTAAGAGGAACCATTGAATCACCATGCCCACCCAAAACCATAGCACTTACATCGTTTACCGAAACATTTAACGCTTCGGAAACAAATAATCTAAAACGAGCGGTATCCAAAATTCCTGCCATTCCTATAATTCTGTTTTTTTCAAATCCGCTAACTTTTAATGCAACGTATGACATAACATCAAGAGGATTTGAAACAATAATTAGAATTGCCTGAGGAGAATTATCCGCTACATTTTGTGTTACTTCTTTAACTATTTTTACATTAGAAGCCAGTAAATCATCACGACTCATACCGGGCTTACGCGGAAGTCCTGCTGTTATTATTACTATATCCGAATTTGCAGTATCTACATAGCTATTGGTACCATGAACTTTTGTATCAAATAATTCAACAGGGCTACTTTCCCATATATCCAATGCTTTGCCTTGAGGTACACCTTTAATAATATCGATTAAAACAATTTCTTCAGCAAGATGTTTTTCAGCTAATCTTTGTGCGGTAGTTGCACCAACATTTCCTGCTCCAACTACAGTAATTTTTTTCATTTTATTTCACAATTAGATTTTTAAAAACATTATTTAGAAGATGTAAATCACAATTAACTATTGTAAAATACAATAAATTTTGAAATAGTTTAATTCATTTTTAAGTTTAAATTAAACATAAAATATTTTATAAAAATTTTATATAGAAAGGAACAAAAAAAATGGCTAGAAAAAAGATTGCACTTATTGGCGGCGGACAAATTGGGGGAGTTTTAGCCCAACTTGCAGCTTCTAAACAACTTGGCGATGTAATAATGTTTGACATTGTTGATGACCTACCACAAGGAAAAACTCTTGATATTGCTGAAGCATCACGTATTAGCGGTTTTGATGTAAAAATAACCGGTACTAATGATTATAAAGATATAGCCGGAGCGGATATTGTTATTATTACGGCAGGTATACCAAGAAAACCTGGAATGAGCAGAGACGATCTGCTTACAACAAATTCTAATATTATGAAAAGTGTTGCTGAAGGTGTAAGAGCTAACGCACCAAATTCAATTGTTATTATAATCTCAAATCCTTTGGATGCGATGGTTACATTATTCCAAAAGGTTTCCGGTTTCCCAACAAATAGAGTAATGGGACAGGCAGGTATGCTGGACTCTTCACGTTTTTCATCATTCATTTCTTGGGAACTTGATGTATCCGTTAAAGACGTTAATGCAATGGTTCTTGGTGGACATGGTGACACAATGGTACCTTTAATACGCTATGCCAATGTTAGCGGTGTACCTGTTATGGAAATGCTTGAAAGGAAATATAATGACAAAGAAAAAGCAAAAGAAGTAATGGATGCCATGGTTGAAAGAACTAAAAAAGCGGGGGGTGAAGTAGTCAAATTATTAAAAACCGGTTCTGCGTTTTACTCACCTGCTGCATCAGCTATTGCAATGGCTCAATCAATAATTTATGATGAAAAAAGAGTTATCCCTACATGTTCATACTTAAAAGGTGAATATGGAGTTGATGGTTATTATCTGGGTGTGCCTGCAGTACTCGGAAAAAACGGTGTAGAAAGAATAATAGAACTTTCACTTGATGAAAATGAAAAGACAGCTTTGGATAATTCAATCGAAGCAGGTAAAATTCTTATTGAAACTATGGAAAATTTAGGATTCTAATTTGATATTATTTGAATAATAAAAAAGCCCAATCCTTCAGTTTAGAGATTGGGCTTTTAATTTCAAATATCTTGTTTCAGTTAGTTCTTCAACGATTCATAAACATTAATAAATTTACGATTATTTCTTTTTACTTCAAACTTAACAAATCCGTCTGCTATTGCAAATAAAGTATCGTCACCACCTCTCATTACATTTATACCGGGATGAAATTTAGTCCCTCTTTGTCTAATTAAAATATTGCCGGCAACAACTCTTTCACCGCCAAATTTTTTAACACCAAGTCTTTGTGCATTACTGTCTCTTCCATTTCTGGATGAGCCTTGACCTTTTTTATGAGCCATTATTAAGTCTCCTTAGTTTCTTCTTTTGCTATAGCTTTTTTATTTTCTTCCACTGCTTTTGGTTCTGTAACAACTTTTTCTTCTTTAGTTTCTTTTGTAGCTTTAGTTTCCTTTGTTAAAGCAATTTTTGTAATTTCAATTCTTGTTAATTGCTGTCTGTGTCCGTTAGATTTTTGATATCCTGTTCTTCTTTTTTTCTTAAAGACAATAATTTTATCATCTTTTAGATGTTCCAATACCTTTGCTGAAACTTTAGCACCCTTAACGAACGGAGCACCAAAATTAATTTTTTTATCATCACTAACCAAAAGTACATCATTAAAAGTAATCTTGGAATCTACTTCTTCATTTAATTTAGGAACGTAATATTTTGTATTTTCAGTAACCTTAAATTGATGCCCGGCTATATCAACAACAGCGTACATATTTACCTCTTTTTTCTAAAATTAGTCTGTTAAATTAAACAATTCCCTTTTGCAAGTCAATAAATATACTACATCAGTTTCCGTACAATTTTATAATAAATCTCTTGCGTGTTTATCTGCGTGATATGAACTTCTTACAAGTGGTGATGATTCAACGGCTTTGAATCCCATATATATACCCTCTTGTCTGTACATTTTAAATTCATCAAGCTCAACATACCTATCAACAGGTAGGTGATTTTTTGTAGGTTGTAGATATTGACCTATTGTTAGAATATCACAATCATGTTGTCTTAAATCTTTCATTAGACATAATACTTCTTCCGGTCTTTCTCCAATACCAATCATTATACCGCTTTTAGCCCTCAATCCTTTATTTTTAAACCACGAAATTAATTCCAAACTTCTTTCGTATTTAGCCTGTGGTCTAACAACGTGATATAGCCTGGGCACTGTTTCCAAATTATGATTTAAAATATTTGGCGGGTTTTTCATAATAATATCAAAAGCATGTTTTTCACCTTTAAAATCCGGAATTAAAATTTCGACAGTACAATCCGGAATTTTTTTATTTATTAGTCTTACAGTTTCACTAAATATTGAAGCTCCTCCGTCTTTTAATTCATCACGATTAACCGATGTAATTACAACGTGTCTTAATTTTAATTGTCTAACGGAATCAGCAACTCTTCTTGGCTCATCTAAATCTAATTCTGTCGGCAATCCTAATTTTATATTACAAAATCCGCAACTTCTTGTGCAGGTATCACCAAGTATCATAAAAGTTGCTGTCCTAGAATTCCAGCATTCAGCTATGTTAGGACATCTTGCTTCTTCACAGACTGTGTTAAGTTTCTGCTCTCTCATTAGCTTGAGAACATCTGAGTAATTTTTACCTGAAGGTAATTTAACTTTCAGCCAATCAGGTCTTTTACCCAAAGGTACTTTTGTCTTTTCTATTTTTTCTTTATTCATTGTTTTTCTTCAAACTCCCTTATTTTTAAGTCTTCTTGATTTTGGAATAAAGTTTCCAATTTTTTCTGCAGAAGCTTTTCCAGAGCCAAGGAAATTATCTTTGTATTTCATAATAAGAAATCCTTTTTTACCTGTGGAGATATTTAACTCGCTCCCTTTCATCCAGAGTTCTGCCTGCTCTTTATTTAACTCAAAAATATTCTTTTTTATTTGGTTCTTC
>JADFGB010000054.1 GCA_022567875.1 Bacteroidota bacterium
TCCTTTGCTTCTCCTATGATTTTATCGAATGCACCCGAACGGTGACTGATTTCAAGAACAGACATTCCCACACCGGGAAGTGAAAAAAGATTTTCCTGTGCTTCTTTTAAAACTTCTTCGGGTAAAACTGCGGGACCTGCATTAAAATTATATATTCTCTCTTTCATATCTCTACCTTTTATTTTTTATTAATTTTCAGAATTAGATTAAATGAATGATCAAACCGTCTCTTAATTTCGGTTCGAACCAAGTTGATTTTGGGGGCATAATCTCACCGGCATCTGAAATGTTAATTAAATCATCAACAGACAAAGGATGAAGCGAAAATGCTACAGCGGCTTTACCGTTGTTAACAAGTTTTTCAAGTTCGTCTGTTCCACGTATTCCACCGACAAAGTCAATTCTTTTATTTGTGCGAACATCATCAATTCCTAAAATTGGATTTAGTAAAAAATTCTGAAGTATGCTTACGTCTAATTTTTCACCTATGCTATCGCTTAACGAATTGCTTGCAATAACCGAATCTCTTGCTTTTAATTTATACCACTCCCCGTCCAAATACATGCAAAATGTTTTTACCTCGGTTGGTTCTTTGTCTTCAGTTTTTTCAACTGAGAATTTATCATTGATTCTATTTAAAAATTCGCCTTTACTTAAACTATTTAAATCCTGAACTATTCTGTTATATGCAAGGATATTCAATTGCTCTGCGGGAAAAAGAACAGCGAGAAAATAATTGTATTCTTCTTCATCTGAATGGTTTGGATTATTTTCTCTTTTTTCGTTTCTTGCTCTCCAAGCACTTGCTACCCTATGATGTCCGTCAGCAATATATAAACTTTTAACATTTTTTAATTCTTCAATAATAACAGAATTTAATTCTTCCGGTAAAAGCCAAATCTTATGAGTAATTCCGTCATCGGCGATAAAATCATATTCCGGTTCTTTATTTGTTATTGTTTTATTTACAAGTTCGTTTATTTTATTAATGCCTTTGTAAGTTAAAAATACCGGACCTGTTTGAGCCGAAGTAGTTATTATGTGATTTGTTCTGTCGTCTTCTTTTTCTTTGCGTGTGTTTTCGTGTTTTAATACCACATTATTTTCATAATCTTCCACTGAAAAAGTTGCCACAATTCCTGTTTGTGTTCTTCCGTCCATAATTAATTGGTATAAATAAAATCGAGGAGTTTCATCCTGAATAAGAGGCGCATTGTTTATAAGTTTATCTAAATTTTCTTTTGCTTTTTTATAAACCTCCTGTGAATAAGCATCAATGCTGTCATTTAATGTGCTTTCTGCTCTTCCTATTCTTAAAAAGCAAAGTTCATTGCCATCTATTATTTTTTTTGCTTCCTCTCTGTTAACAACGTCGTAGGGTACGCTGGCAACTTTTGAAGCAATTTCTTTTTTTGGTCTTAATGCTTTGAAAGGTCTAACAATTGCCATTTGTTTTCATCTCCATATTTGTCTGAATTAGAATTATTAAAATCCATATATTCTAAATAATAATCCATCCTCAATATTTTATTATTTAGACATAATTGATAAATATTTTAATAATTTCATATTCTGTTTCTGAATTATGTTTCAGATATTTGCACTATATTTAAATCTATAAATTTACATAAAATCAGAAGTTATAAAACCGATAGGAAAAAATGAAACGTTTATTTTTATTCTTTATCACTTTATTTATGGTTAACAGTTCTGTTTTAGAAGGACAAAAAAATCAATCTTCACCCAAATTAGTTGTCGGTATTGTAGTTGACCAAATGAGATATGATTATTTATATAGATTTAATTCTTTATTTGGTGAAAACGGTTTCAAAAAATTGATAAAGGAAGGCAGTAACTTTACATTTGCTCATTTTAATTATGTACCTACTCATACTGCACCTGGGCATGCTTCAATTTATACGGGCACAACACCATATTTTCATGGCATAATCTCTAATAGTTGGTATGATAAAAGATTAAAAAGAACAATTTATTGCACAAGCGATAGATCATTTAGCACTGTAGGTGCAAATGACAGTAAAGGTCAGATGTCACCCAAAAAATTGCTTACAACAACCATCACAGACCAACTTAAACTTGCAACAAACGGAAGATCAAAAATAATCAGTGTTGCCATTAAAGACAGAGCTGCAATTTTACCGGGCGGGCATACTGCAAATGCAGCCTACTGGTATGATTCAAATACAGGGGGGTTTATTACTTCAACTTTTTATATGCAGCAGCTACCGGATTGGGTGAAGAAATTTAATGACAGAAAGTTAGCTGATAAATATATGAAATCTATATGGAAGCTTTCTTATCCCTTAAAAGAATATGAAATTAATCTTCCCGATAACAAAGCATACGAAAAAGATTTATTCTCTGAAAATAAAACGACTTTTCCCCATTCATTTAATAATGTTCCTAAAAATATGAAACGAAGTTTGCTGAGTTCCACTCCTTTTGGTAATGAGCTTTTATTTAACTTTGCTAAAGCCGCACTTGTAAATGAGCACATGGGACAAAGAGGGCAGACTGATTTTCTTGCAATTGGTTTTTCATCAACCGATTACATCGGTCATTCGTATGGACCAAATTCGGTTGAGATTGAAGATACTTATGTAAAGCTCGATTCATTAATTTCCGAATTAATTAAATTACTTAACCGGCAGGTTGGCAATGGAAATTATATATTATTTTTAACAGCAGACCACGGAGTTTCAGAAAACCCAGATTTTTTGAAGCAAAATAATATTCCATCAGGATGGGTAAACTTTAGTGTCATTTCTGATTCTTTAAAAAGTTTTTCAAAAAGAAAATTTGGTAATATAAATATATTGGAAAATTTCTCTAACAAGCAGATATTTCTTAATTATAGTAATATTAATTCTTTAAAGTTAAATCTTGCTGATGTAAGAAAAATTTATGCTTAATATTTACGTTCAACCTTCACTTTTATTTCTCAGATATTTATTAAAGATTTTCTAATTACACATGTTGCAAACAGAACTTCTTCAAACCTTATTTTAAACGGTTTTAACCCTTCACTTTCAGGTGATGTTGCTTTTGAACTACAACCTGGTTACTCATCAGGTTCTATTTCAAATCGTTACGCAAGACACGGTTCCGGTTATTCTTACGACACACACGTTCCTCTCTTATTTTACGGATGGAACATACCAAAACAAACAATCAACAAACCCGTTTACATAGTTGATATTGCTCCAACTTTAGCTAACTTGCTTAATATTACAGAACCAAGTGGAAATATTGGAATACCTTTAATTACGAAAAAGTAATTTATCCATAAATAAATTATACAAATTCATATTAGAAATTAATTTGTATTATTCGCTTATTTTGTTATTATGTACGCTCTATTTTAAAGAAAATTGTAAAAGAGTAGGAATGAAAAAAATACTAACATTATTAACAGTCGTAATTATTTCTTTAACAATTTTACATGGTTGTGAAACTGAAAAGAAAGAACTTATAAACCTTGCGATTGTTAAAGAAAAGTTAAAAGAATATCATACCGGCGGTAAGTATAATACCGACTTGAACAGGATAATTAAAAAAGCAATTACCGAGTTCTCTAAAATTACCCCCAAAGAAAATTCATTGGTCATTTTTGATATAGACGAAACAGCACTTTCCAATTATCAGTTTGCTTTGGACTACGATTTTGGATATAACGAAGAAATCTGGACCGAATGGGTCGATTCAAAAAAGGCAACTGCAATATCTGAAGTAAAAATTTTGTATGATATGCTAATTGAAAAAGGATTTAAAGTAGTTTTTCTTACCGGTAGAAACAGAAGCCATTATGATGCAACCAAGGAAAATTTAATCAATGAAGGATACACAAAATTTGATACATTGATTACAAGAAAGATGGATGCATTAAAAACTACAGCTGTAGATTATAAATCAAAAGAAAGAAAGCAGCTGGTAGAAAATGGATATATAATTGTTGGTACTATTGGTGATCAATTAAGTGATTTGGAAGGACCGTATCACGGAATACAGGTTAAACTTCCGAATTATTATTATATTGTAAAATAATTTCATATTCATTGCATTAATAAAATCCTCATAATTTCTTTATATTTACACTTTGAATATTTTTTGAAGAAATAATTAATATGCAAAGTATAGACATACCAAAAGCTTACAATCCTTCTTCCGTTGAAGATAAATGGTATAAACAGTGGATTGACGACAGAATCTTCCATTCGGAAATAGATAAAAACAAAAAGCCCTACACAATAGTAATACCTCCGCCAAATGTAACCGGAATTTTAACAATGGGTCACATCTTAAATAATACAATTCAGGATATTTTTATACGAGTTAAAAGAATGCAGGGGTATAATGCCTGCTGGGTTCCGGGAACAGACCATGCATCAATAGCAACAGAAGCAAAAGTAACTTCATTCTTAAAAGAAAAAGGAATTAATAAAGAGGAGATAGGTCGTGAAGAGTTTTTAAAACATTGCTGGACCTGGAAAGAAAAATACGGAGGTCTGATTATTCAGCAGCTTAAAAAACTTGGAGTCAGCTGTGATTGGGAACGTGAGCGATTTACCATGGATGATGATTATAATAAAAAAGTACTTGAGGCATTTGTTAAACTTTATAATGACGGAAAAATATACCGAGGTTACAGAATGGTAAATTGGTGCCCGGCATCAAAGTCCGCTATTTCAGATGAAGAAGTTATTTACAAAAGTGTTCAGGGAAAACTTTGGTATTTCAAGTATCCCGTAATTGGTACCGATAAATTTATTTCCGTTGCTACTACAAGACCGGAAACTATGCTGGGTGATACCGGGATAGCAGTTAATCCTGATGATGAAAGATTTAAAGAATTCATCGGACAAAAAGTTAAACTTCCTTTGGTAGGTAGAGAAATCCCGATTTTTGCTGATGAATACGTGGATAAAGATTTCGGAACAGGTGCCGTTAAAGTTACTCCTGCGCACGATATGAATGATTACGAAATGGGAAAAAGACACAAGCTGGAAACGGTAAATATTTTTAATGATGATGCAACCACAAATAATAATGTACCCGAAGAATTTAGAAATCTTGATAGATTTGAAGCAAGGAAAAGGGTTGTCGCCGCTTTGGAGGAAAACGGATTTTTACTAAAGACTGAAGACTATCAAAATAATGTGGGATATTCCGAAAGAGGCGGCGTTCCGATTGAGCCCTATCTTTCGGAACAATGGTTTATTAAAATGGATGGACTTGCCAAGCCTGCATTAAAAGCTGTAACTGAAGGGAAGGTAAAATTTCATCCTAATCATTGGGTAAAAACCTACGAACACTGGATGAGCAATATTAGAGATTGGTGCATTTCGCGTCAACTTTGGTGGGGACACCGAATACCGGTTTGGTACAACAAAAATAATAACGAAATATACTGCGGAGTAAAGCCCCCGGAAGATATTGAAAACTGGAAACAAGACAAAGACGTACTCGATACCTGGGCTTCTAGCTGGCTGTGGGCTTTCGATGTTTTTAAAACCGATGAAGAACAAGATTATTATTATCCGACCAGCACCCTGGTAACCGCACCGGATATAATTTTCTTCTGGGTTGCAAGAATGATAATGGCGGGGCTTTATTTTAAAAATGATATTCCTTTTAAAGATGTTTTTTTTACAAGTGTCATCCGAGATATGGAAGGCAGAAAGATGAGCAAATCTCTTGGTAACTCACCTGACCCAATTGATGTGATAAAAGAATTCGGTGCTGACGCGCTTCGTTTTACAGTAATTTATTTGGCACCTCTCGGTCAGGATGTTCTTTTCAGTAAGGATAAATGCGAGATAGGCAGAAACTTTGCAAATAAGATTTGGAATGCAGGAAGATTTTTAATGATGAACACTCAAAATATTCCTTTAAATGATTCGTTAATTGATAAGCATATTGATTTTACAGATTTGTGGATTACTTCCCAATTAAACCTAACCCTGCAAAAATTAAATAAAGCTCTCGATAAATTTGAAATAAACAATGCCTCAAAAATTATCTATTCTTTTGTGTGGAATGATTTCTGCGATTGGTATTTGGAGCTTACCAAAACAAGACTTTATTCGGAAGATGAAGAAGTTAAATCCGCAGTGCTCACACGTTCAATAAAAATTTTTGAAAACCTATTAAAAATTGTTCATCCTTTTATGCCGTTTATAACTGAAGAGCTTTGGCATTTTGTAACCGGTAAAAATAAAACTGAAAGTATTTCAACATCAGAATACCCGGAAGCTGATAAATCTTTAATAAATGAAAATGCTGACAAAGATATGGCTTATCTTCAGGAAATAGTAACGGCAATCAGAAATATAAGGGGAGAAATGAATATTCCTCCCTCTCTTCAACTTGATGTGTTTATTAAAGCCAAAAATATAAATGATGAACAGTTGGATTATATAAAGAAACTTGGAAAAGCTAAAAATATTACAGTGGATGAAAATCTATCAAAACCAAAAGCAAGTGCTTCTAAAGTTTTGAATAATTGTGAAATCTATATTCCACTGGAAGGAATTATTGATTTAGAATTAGAAAGGAATAGACTAAAGAAAGAAATTACAAGACTTGAAGGCTCATTGATGGGCATAGAAAAAAAACTTAGCAACGAAAAATTTGTAAACAACGCTCCATCCGATGTTGTAGAAAAAGAAAGACAAAAGAAAGAAGATTGGGGGAGCAATATATTAAAACTTAAAAGTTTGTTAGAAGATATTAGTTAATTGTTTATTTGAAATTGTAGAGCGAAACAGTCCGTCTAAAGCCGAGATAAACGTTTCGCTCTACAAAATAATCTTATTTATTCTTCACCCATAAAAGGATATGTCCAATCTTTTGGAGGATCAAATGTTTCTTTAATCGAACGGACACTAATCCAACGAAGCAGGTTCATCGCACTGCCTGCTTTATCATTTGTTCCGGAGGCTCTACCACCGCCAAAAGGCTGTTGACCAATAACAGCCGCAGTAGGCTTA
>JADFGB010000403.1 GCA_022567875.1 Bacteroidota bacterium
AGAAGCGAAGAATTTTTTAATAAACATACACCTGATATTATATTACATTTCGGCAGAACAGTTACATCAAAAGGATTGGAATATTATCTAACTAAAATTAATTGTCAAAAATATTTAATTAATGAATTCGGAGATATTTTTGATCCTTCAAATAACACAACTGCTTCATTTAAATATTTTCCATCTATGTTCTGTGGTGAGATTATTAATAGATTGAATAAAAAACATACTGAAAGTAAATGGTTAAAATCATTTATTAGAGCTGACATAATAACTGAAAAAATAAAAAATAAAATAATTTCAAAAGCTAAATTCCCAATTGAAAGCAGGATAATAACAGAAGTTATTGATTTAATTCCCGAAGGTTCAAATATAATGCTTTCAAACAGTATGCCTATTAGAGATTTTGATTACTTTGCTTCAAATACTAAAAAGAATATCACTGTTTTTAATAATAGAGGAGCCAGCGGTGTTGATGGAATAATATCAACAGCTATGGGAATAACCAAGAGAAGTAAAAGACCTACAGTTTTAATAATAGGTGATATTGCATTTTATTATGACTTAAATGGACTTCTACAGACAAAGAAAAATTCTACTCCTCTTACAATTATTTTAATAAATAATAACGGAGGTGGAATCTTTAGAGTTCTTCCAATATCAAAATATAAAAATGTTTTTGAAAAATATTTTTTAACACCACACAATTTAAATTTTGCTGAATTAACAAAAGGATTTGGAGTGAAGCATACTTTAATAAAAAAATGGAGCCATTTTAGGAATTCTTTTAATACAGCAATTAGAAATAAAAATATTCAAGTGCTTGAATTAAAAACAGATTCAATTCAATCCTTAAAAATCAGGGAACAATACTGGGACAAAGTTAGGCAAACCCTTTGATTATTAAGTTTGACAATGTAAATCTGAACATTGAAACTCCTCCCTTATTATCTCATAATAAAACTTACATTTTTTTTCTCCACGGATTTACAGGCTCATCAATGGATTGGAATAATATTATTCCTTTTATAGATAAGAGTTTTATTCCTATTTCAATTGACATAATAGGACACGGTAAAAGTGATTGTCCTGATGATTTGAATTATTATAAAACAAATTCTCTAATTGAGCAAATAAAAAAAGTAACTGAATATTTTACAAAAGAAAGGTTTACACTTTGCGGTTATTCAATGGGTGGCAGACTTGCACTATCGTTTGCAATTAAATACCCGGGTTTGTTGAAAGGATTAATCTTGGAAAGTTCTACTTACGGAATTAAAGATGAAACGGAAAGAGAACTTCGGAGAAAACAAGACAAAGAATTAACGGAATTTATAAAAACACATTCTATTGATGAATTTGTAGAACACTGGTTGAATAAAGAGCTTTTTGATTCACTTAAAAAGCTGCACGAAGAAAAATTAAATAAGATAAAAAATGAAAAAAGGAAGAATAAAAAAATAGGACTTATAAATTTGTTGTTCGGTTTCGGAACGGGAAGCATGCCTTGTTTATATGATGAACTGAAAAGTTTGACTGTTCCTACTCTTTTAATTACCGGAGAATTTGACCAAAAGTTCTCGGAAATAAATAAAGAAATGGAAAAAGAACTGCCTAATGCAAAACATTCAATTATAAATAATGCAGGACATAATACACACCAAGAAAAACCTGAAGAATTTATAACTTCTGTAAACAATTTCTTATTAAATTCTAAGCAAAGTTTTGAGACTGACGTCTACTAAGTTACTATCATAACAGCAGGGGAATGCCCCAAAACGATAAGTAGGAATGATGAAGAAGTGTTTAAAGAGATTGTAGATAAAGATGCTGTCCGGGCAATGAAAGATTTTAGGCACTAAGAAGTTAGTGATAGCGTAGTGAAAAAGATTATAAAAGGGAAATGTTTGGTTTTAAGGATAGAGTAATTTTGAGTATCATTACTAAAATTATTTCTTTGTTATTTCTATTTATAAAATAGTTAGCAAATACTTTAAATTATCTAAAATATCGTTTATATAACTCTATATTCCTTTGATCT
>JADFGB010000055.1 GCA_022567875.1 Bacteroidota bacterium
GCGTGAGATCAATGCGCTTCTGGACTTTACGTTCATCGAACAGCGACAGAATCTGGTATTTATCGGTCCACCCGGGGTAGGCAAAACCCATCTGGCTACCGGTATTGCAGTAAAAGCTATTGAAGCCGGTTATAAGGTTCTGTTCGTGACTGCCTTGGAGCTGATTGAAATGCTGGAGCTTGCAGAAGTCGCTGGCGAGCTGAAAAAGAAGATCACTCAGCTGGCCAAGCATGACATCCTGGCAATCGATGAACTGGGATATCTCCCCATGAGCAAACAGAGCATGTACAACCTTTTTCAGCTAATCAATGCCATGTATGAGCACCGATCACTGATCATTACCACCAACAAGGACTTCACCAGCTGGCATGAGTTTTTCTTCGATGACAACGTTGGGGTGCCGATCGTCGACCGGATTATTCATCATTCCAAGATTTTTTTGCCAGGAGGAGGATATCGAAGGCTTAGAAACTAGGCAGGGGGGTCAATTTTATTGGCCGATAGGGGGGCAAAATTAATGGCCATTTACATCAGGGCACTAATAACGGCAATAAGAACGCCGACGTAGGCGTTTTTGGATGCCTGAGACTTAAGCAGAACTACATTTTGTCTGAGCTGGTTACTTGCAGAGCTGATCAAAACTGCCGAAGAAAATTCGTCCGACTGGGCGATTGTTCCGTACTGCGATCTGTTCACTTCACTCTTCCTTATTCCATGTCAAGATATTAGCATTGTTGATTTTTTGACTCATTTAGTTCAGCCGTATATCACGAGGAACCTTTGGGTCGCCTATCGTGGGATTTAGGACGGACCAGATTATTCAATTATAGCAACAGTTAACGTCCCTCAAATTGAAAGCTTGAGTGAAATTAATCCGATGCTTGGCTTCCGTGGTTGTAGGATCGGTATTGTCTATCCTGAAATTACTGAAATGCAGGCTCAGGCTATAATTGAAGCAGCCTGCAAGGCAAAAGCAAAAGGCATAAAAGTTAAACCAGAAATAATGATACCTTTAGTGAGTCACATAAATGAATTCAAACTTCAGGAAAAAATTGTTAGAAGTGTAGCAGAAAGAGTTATGAAACAAAAGAAAATAAAGATTGACTATCTTGTCGGAACAATGATTGAATTACCAAGAGCCGCACTTACTGCGGACCAGATTGCGGAACATGCAGAATTTTTCAGTTTCGGAACCAATGATTTAACACAAACAACATTTGGTCTTTCCAGAGATGACGCAGGTAAATTTTTGCCACTATACGTAGAAAAAGGATTGCTAGAAAATGATCCTTTTGAAGTATTGGATCAAACAGGTGTCGGTCAATTAGTAAAAATTGGAACAGAAAGGGGAAGGGCAACAAGACCAAATTTGAAGGTTGGTATTTGCGGTGAACACGGTGGAGAACCAGCTTCCGTAGAGTTCTGCCATAATATAGGTCTGGATTATGTTAGTTGTTCTCCTTTTAGAGTTCCTATTGCAAGACTTGCTGCAGCCCGCGCAGTCATTTTCAGTAATGGTAAAAAATAAAATAAATTATTATTATTAGTATTTGTAAACTAAAATAAAGGAAGCTATAATTATGAAGCTAACTGATTTTAAATTTAATTTGCCTAAAACATATATTGCTAAATATCCTGTTACCCCACGTGATAAAGCAAGGCTTATTGTTTTAGACAGAGAGACTAAAACTTTAGAGCATAAAGTTTTTTCTGATGTTATTGATTATATGTCAAAAGGTGATGTGCTTGTTATAAACGAAACAAGAGTTTTTAAAGCAAGACTTTTCGGTAAAAAAGAAAAAACTAATGCAAAGATTGAAGTTTTTCTGTTAAGGGAGCTGAATGAAGAAGATTGTATTTGGGATGTAATAGTAGACCCAGCCAGAAAAGTAAGGATTGGGAACAAAATATATTTCAACGATAAACTTTGGTGCGAGGTTATTGACAACACTACATCAAGGGGCAGAACTGTTCGTTTCAATCAACCTGGAAATGTTTTTAATGCTATTGAAAAAATTGGGATGACTCCTCTACCCCCATACATTAAAAGAGATGTGGAGCCTGAAGATAAAGAAAATTATCAAACAGTTTACGCCAGAGTTGACGGGGCAGTTGCAGCTCCGACAGCAGGTCTTCATTTTACAGAGAAACTCCTAAAAAAGATAAAGAAAAAAGGAATTATTATTACTCCTGTTATTCTGCATATTGGTTTGGGTACTTTTAGGCCTGTTGAAGTTGAAGATCTAACTAAACATAAAATGGATTCCGAATTTTATGAAATAACACCGGAAACGTCTGAAATTATTAATAAGGCTAAGAATTCAAAGAAAAAAGTATTTGTTGTTGGAACAAGTACAGCCCGTGCTTTAGAAACTGCAATTACTGCTGCCGGATTTTCTAAACCACTCAGAGGCTGGACCGATAAGTTCATCTATCCCCCATATAAATTTAAAATAGTAGATAAATTAATTACTAATTTCCATTCACCGGAATCGACATTAGTAATGCTTTCAAGTGCATTTGCCGGATATGATTTCTTTATGAAATCTTATAAAAAAGCTATGAAAGAAAAATATAGATTCTTGAGTTACGGTGATGCTATGTTAATTAAATGAAAATTTTTGCAATTATACCCGCAGGTGGTAAAGGGCTTAGGAGCGGAAGTTCAGTTCCTAAGCAATATCTAAAATTCTATGAAAAGGAATTAATTGCATATACAATAGAGGTCTTTCAAAAATCCAGTTTAGTAGATAAAATAATAATAGCTGCTGAACAGACTTATCATAAAAGATTATTCCAAATAATAAAAAAATACAAATTAACAAAAGTTAGTACTATTATAGAAAGCGGAATAACGCGACAAGAATCTGTCTTTAATTGTATCAAAACTATAAATGCAGAAAAAAATGATCTGGTTATTGTACACGATGCCGCCAGACCCCTTTTGACAAAAACTATATTAAATAAAGCAATAAAATTTGCTAAAGAAAAAGGGAACGCTGTTGTAAGTATTAAAGCAAAAGATACTCTTGTTAAAGGAATTAACACTATTGATGCTTATATTAAAAGAAAAAATGTACATTACATACAAACACCCCAAATTTTTAAGTATAAAGATTTTGTAAAAGCAATAAAATACGCAGAAGAAAATAATTATAGTGGAACGGATGAATCAAGTTTGATGAAAAAAATTGGTAAAAGAATATTCCTTGTAAACGGCTCTGCAATAAATATAAAGATTACAACTAAGGAAGATTTACAGATATTTAAAACTTACATTAAATCCTCAATTTAATTTCGTATTCCTCGTTTCAAATTTTTAAATTTAACGTTTCGTCTAAATTTCATTGAAAATAATTCTTTTTATGATTAAGTTCGTACAATATTTAATAAAATAAATATATATGACAATGATAAATTTACTGGCAATAATAGTAACCTCTTATTTACTGGGTTCAATTCCGAACAGCATAATTTTAAGTAAAATGGCTAAAGGAATTGATATACGCGAACACGGCAGCGGTAACGCAGGGGGAACAAATGTAATAAGGGTTTTGGGATTTAAACTCGGATTGTCGGTGATTTTTTTGGATGCTCTTAAAGGAGCTCTTGCTGTAATTATAATTGCCAGATTATTTTCAGGATCAATGCCGTTCAATAACTTAACGCCTTTTGACGATTTCACACTTGTACAAATAATTGCCGGTATTTCTGCTGTAGTTGGTCATATTTGGACTATCTTTGCCGGATTTAAAGGTGGTAAAGGAATAGCTACCGCATTAGGTATGCTGCTTATCATAATTACTATTGATATGTTAATTGCTGTCGGTGTATTTCTAATAGTTGTCTCTATTTCAAAATATGTATCACTTGGTTCTATTTCTGCTGCAATTACTGTTCCGTTGGCTTTATTTGCAAGAGAAAATATATTCCATGTAAATATTCCGGGTTATCATATTTTACTTCCATTTATTATACTTATTTCTTTGTTAGTGATTTTAACACATCGTGAAAATATTACACGCTTGTTAAAAGGTAATGAAAGTAAATTAAACTTTGCTAAAAAGAAAAAATAAACTATACAAATGATATGAGAATTTCCGTTCTTGGGGCAGGCGGTTGGGGTACTACTTTAGCTATTCTTCTTCATTATAACGGTCACTCCGTTACACTTTGGGAATATAAAAAAGATTACGCAAGAATATTGGATAAGAAACGAGAAAATAAAACTTATCTCCCTGGCATTTCAATCCCTAATGATTTAACAATTACTCACAATCTTAATGAAGCTGCTATTGATAATAATATGATTGTGCTTGCAGTTCCCTCTCAATTTTTAAGAAGTGTTATAAAAAAGATTGATAAAAATTTGTTAAAGAATTCAATCTTGGTAAGTGTATCAAAAGGAATTGAAAACAACACCCTGATGACTATGTCTCAAATGCTTCTCGATGCAGTGCCTACATTATCAGAAAATCAGATCGGTGTACTTTCCGGTCCAAGTCACGCAGAAGAAGTAAGTAGAAGAATTCCTACAACTGTAGTAACCGCATCAAAAGATATTGAAACTTCAAAGTCGATACAAAGTGCTTTTATTACTTCCTACTTTAGAGCATACGCTTCTACCGATGTTTTGGGTGTTGAGCTTGGCGGTGCATTGAAAAATGTAATTGCAATTGGTGCAGGAATAATTGATGGTGTAAAATTTGGCGATAACACTAAAGCCGCTATAATGACAAGGGGAATTGCAGAAATATCTCGCCTTGGTGTAGCAATGGGAGCAAATCCGGAAACATTTGCCGGACTTTCAGGTATGGGTGACTTGATTGTAACCTGTATGAGCAAACATAGCAGAAACCGTTATGTAGGTGAACAAATAGGCGGCGGGAAAAAATTAAAACAGGTATTAAAAGAGATGTCAATGGTAGCCGAAGGAGTAATGACAAGTAAGTCTGCATCCCAGCTTGCAAAAAAAATGAAGGTTAACACTCCAATTACAAACGAAGTTTATAATATTCTTTTCAAAGATAAGGACCCACTTAAAGCTACAACAGATTTAATGACCCGCGATATGAAGATGGAGTGAGTCATTATATTTTTATTTACATTGTAAAGGTTTTTAACCTGTCGGGTGTAGTTAGTCTTTGACGAACGTAAACGGAATGAACGTCTCTACCAAAAAATAATTAAAATCATTTTACGAAGAAGGCAACGATATCCCCTTTATTCTTCTGAATAAAGATATTGCAAAAGAATCTGTCATTCCTGAAACATAATCTGTAACTCTCAACAAACGGTTATACAAATTACTTTCACTTTTACTGCTCTTATGTAAAAACTGTATTGGTAAAAGTTGTACTATAGATTTATTTTTTGTGGAAAGTTTACCTTCCGCAGCTTCGTTAACTGCTTTTATAAATATATCCAGCAAACCGCCAATTACTTCATAACCTGCTGCTTCTCTTTCAATTACACTTTTGTAAGAATAAATTTTTTCAACTGAAATCTTTTTAATTGTTTTCAATGTTTTTTTTGTGGGAATGTGCGTAATTAAATCATCATACATTTTTCCATTTAAAATTCTGTTTTCGTTTTCTAAAAAACATTCGGATAATTGCTTAACAAGATTGCTAATTGTTTTTGCTCTTAAATAACCAATTTTATCGTGTTTGTTTCTTTGTTTATATAAAGGAAGATTTTGATTACTTACAAATGGCATAAGTAATTCTTCTGTTTCTTCGAATGTTAAAAGCCCCAACCTGAAAGCATCTTCCAAATCCATAATTCCGTAACAGATATCGTCTGCAGCTTCAACCAAATATGTAAGAGGATGCCGTGCCCAAATAGAATTACCTTTTTCTTTATTCATTTTTTTAAGACCAATGCTTTCAGCTACCTTTTCAAAAATATGTTTTTCTGATTGAAAATATCCGTGCTTTCTGTATATCTTTTTTCCTTTAATATTTGTTAAATCTTTTCCTGTCAGTTTTGATTCTCGCGGATATTTTGTAAATGCACCGAGAGTTGCAAGACTAAGGCGTAACCCTCCTATAATATTAGGGTTTTGCAGTATCATTATTATTCTAAAGCCTTGAGCGTTGCCTTCAAAGTTTATTAAGTCACTCCATTTTTTTTCGCTTTTAATTTTTTCTTTAAAATACTTACCTTCACCATTCCTAAAATATTCTGATATCGCATCTTCACCCGAGTGACCGAACGGAGGATTACCAATATCGTGCGCTAAGCAAGCGGCAGCAACAATTTCTCCAAAGTTAAATGAAATATATTTATCCATTAAATTTGGATGCCTTTCGATTAAAGTTTTACCAACAAGGTTACCGAGAGACCTACCTACGCAGGATACTTCCAAACTATGTGTAAGGCGTGTATGAACAAAATCATTTTCGGGTAATGGAAATTACTTGCGTTTTATCCTGCAGCCTTCTGAAGGCGGAGCTGAACACTATTCTGTCAAAGTCTCTTTGAAACTGACTTCTTCCGTCACTTTTAGATTTTTTTGTTTGACCGTATATTTCTGTCGATAATAAATTTTCCCAGTTCAATTGAATATCCTTTAACATTCATTAGATTTATAAACATAAAATAAACATACTGTTTTAATTATAAAAAGTAATAATCATTTAAAATATTGTTTTTGCTAATCACTTCAATTAATTTAATTGTTAAATGAATTCCAATAATGAAAATATTCTTAATCAATCTGTACAGTATGTTAAGGCTGTCGGACCAAAACGTGCAGAATCCTTTGAATCAATTGGAATTAAAACAATAAGGAATTTACTATTTTATTTTCCTTCTAAACACCTTGACCGCAGTACAACTCTTACTATTGGTAAAGCGTACTCATACTTAGTTGACGGTTATGAAGGAGAAATTACAATAATAGCGGAGGTTGTAAAAAAAGAAAAAAGAAGATATGGGAAAAAGGAAATAATGAAAGTCACCTTAAAGGATTCAACAGGTTCCTTTGA
>JADFGB010000404.1 GCA_022567875.1 Bacteroidota bacterium
TATTAGAAAGTAATCTAATCAAAAATTATTACTTTAAAACTTATGGTACCTGATTTAGAAAAAGAGAAAATCGAAACACAAAAGAATTCAGTTCTCCCACAAACCTTGCTTATTGAAGATGAAGAAATAAGCAGAATTATAACAAGAATGTTTCTAAAGGACATTTGTGATGTTGACTTTGCTGAGGATGGGGAAATAGGTTTTGATATGGCTGAAAAGAAAAATTACGAAATAATATTTATGGATATTGGATTAGGGAGGGGAATGAATGGAATGCAGACCGCACAAAAGATAAAGCAATTAAAACAATATAAAAACACACCTATAGTTGCTTTAACTGCTTACGCAATGAGAGGTGATAAAGAAGAATTTTTAGCAAATGGATGCACTCATTATGTTTCACGTCCGGTTGATAAACGCAAACTGATTAAATTAGTTCAAGATATGCTGCATCAATTGTGAGAGTACAACGCTTTAATATTTTTTAGTTGTAATTAAAAATTAGAAACTTCTACTATGTTTTGGTTACTAACTAAACCTTCCAACAATTCAGATAATTCTTTCAATAATTCCTCTCCTCTGTTCCTTCCGTACCATAAATGTAATTTCTCGTAAAGTTCGGGTTTTACAATTCCCTCTGTTTTTAATCTCTTTATTTCTTCTTTTACTTTTTCTGGTCTCGGTCCCCATTTAAATAATTCATAATCATTTTCATCAAAAACTATTAAAATAGGAATGCTCATAGTTCCGTTTGTAAGATATTTATTCATTATGTCGAGATTAGAATCTCTTAAAACAATTAATAAATTTATATTTTTATTTAATTCGGAAAGTTTTGCAATATAAGGCAAGTTCTGTGCTGAATCACCGCACCAGTTTTCTGTTATAACCATCCAGGTTTGAGGGGTATAAATGTTTTTAATTATTTCAACAATTTCATTCGGGGGATTAAATGTTTTTTCAATTCTTTTGCTTCTATGTAAATTAAATTTTGTGTAATTATATATTTCAAGTTCTTCTTCATTTAAGTTTTCAACATCTGTATGCTCAATATATTTTTCTGTCAATTCAATGTATTTGCTATAAGTTAATCTGTTATTTACTCTTTTTTCATAAATTAATTTGGGTTTCATTTTTTCTCCTAAAATTATTTTCCATATTTATTAAAATATTTAATTCATATGATGCACTACAATAAATGAAGATTCATATTTGTTGTAATTTGTGTCGTACATCATATTAAAATTTCATTTCATCACAAATATTTATATCTTTCAATAAAGAAATTGTAAATCAGTTAACAAAAAATAATATGCTGTTCGATAAATATTTTACTCCGTTAGAAGCTAAAAAAACTTTACCTTTGGTTAAGCAGATTGTAAGGGATATTATAAACAGTGCTAACGATTTAAGGCTTTTGAATATAAACGATAAAAAGAATTTGTCTGATGACCCCCTTGTAACCGATCTTCTATATAAAATAAATAAATATGTTGACGAACTGAAAGAGATTGGTTGTTATTATAAAGATTGGAATTTTGAATTAGGTCTCGTTGATTTTCCTGCTATCATTAACGATGAAGAAGTTATGCTTTGTTGGAAAAGTGATGAAGAAGATATTTTATTTTATCACAATCACAGCGGTGGATTTGCAGGCAGAAAACCCATACCAGAAAAATATTTTGTGGAAGAAGTAGTAGCATAGCAACCGTTTCTCCGCTGGAAGTTATTCATAAATTTAACAAGTTCTTCAACTCATAACACCCCCGAGTTTTCTAAATCTAAAGAGCGATTTTTGAAAATTATTTTACTTTAAATAATGTAACCTCTGAGGTTGATTGAAATTTAACTGTTTTTTTCTTGACGTCAAGGCACACACAGCACAAGATCGCAGTAGATACTCTAAAGCAGATAAAGAAAAAACAAGGAAATAATTTTGGAGTTGTGGACATAATCGGTAAGAAATGGATGTGTTTACATGATGTTGAAAACTTGCGTGCAGGGGATTTTTTAGCGTACTGCAAAAAATTAAGAGAC
>JADFGB010000405.1 GCA_022567875.1 Bacteroidota bacterium
ATGCCGCTATTATTTCAAGATCACTCAATATCCATGCCGTAGTGGGTACTCATAACTCAACTCTTTTAATTAATGATGGTGATGAGCTAGTTGTTGATGGATTCCATGGATGTATACTTGTAAATCCTACAAAAAAACAATGTAATTTCTTTAACATAAAGATAAAACATCTTAAAAAATTACAAAAAAGCTTAGAAGAATTAAAGGGTAAAAAAGCAGAAACTACAGATGGAAAAATTATAGAACTTTTAGCAAATGTTGATGTTACAGGTGAGATTGATATTGCTAAAACAAACGGAGCACAAGGTATTGGACTTTACAGAAGTGAGCAAATTTTTGCTGAGATGGGAGATTTAGCATCAGAAGAAGAGCAAACTAAAATATATAGTAAATTAGCTTCAAGAATGTATCCACAAATGGTTACTATTAGAGCATTGGATATTGGTGGAGATAAATTTAATTTTTCCGAAATATCTGAACCTAATCCTTTTTTGGGATTAAGGGGTATACGACTACTTCTAAGAAATGAGAACCTATTCAAAAGTCAGATAAGGGCTGTTTTAAGAGCAAGCAAAAATAAAAATGTACAGTTTATGCTTCCGATGATATCAAGCCTTGAAGAAGTAAGAAAATCAAAAAAGCTGATTGATGAATGCAAAAAGGAACTTAAAAAAGCCAAAGAGAAATTTGATAATAATATTAAAATAGGAATTATGGTTGAAGTTCCATCTACCGCTTTATTAGCCAAAGAATTTGCAGATGAAGTAGATTTTTTAAGCATAGGTACAAATGATCTGATTCAGTATTTAGTAGCAGTGGACAGAGGCAATGACCTTGTATCCGACTTATACAGAGAATTTCATCCGGCTGTTTTGAAAACTATAAAAATAATTATTGACGGAGCAAAAATTTCTAATAAAAGTGTAAGCTTATGTGGAGAAATGGCGGCTGATACACTTGCTATTCCTCTGCTAATTGGTTTAGGTTTAGAAACACTTAGTCTTTCACCATCAACAATTTCTTATGCTAAAAAAATTATTAGAAGTATTTCTTATTTAAAATCAAAAGAATTAGCAGACGAATGTTTAACATTTACCACATCAGATGAAATAACATCAAGAATTGAAAAATTCTTTATAGATAATTCTATAAAAAGAACAAGAAACATAATATAATAATAACGAGGAAATATGAAAATTAAAGATTATGTATCAAAATATGATCATGAAAATCAATTTGAAGTGATGATAAAATATTACGAACAGGTGCAAAATGCTTGGTCAAGTAAGTTGGAATTAGAAGATAATTTAAGTGAAAACATTTCTAATATTATAATTACAGGTCTAGGGGGTTCGGCAATTGCCGGGGATATTTTAAGAGATTTTTTAAAAGACGAATTAAAAATTCCTTTGATTGTAAACCGTAATTATTCGCTTCCGAAATTTACTGATCAAAATTCACTTTGTATTTTTTCCTCATATTCGGGTAATACGGAAGAAACAGTTGAAGCTTTGGAAACAGCAATAAATATTGGCTGTAAAATAATTTGTGTTACTACGGGAGGTAAAATTGGTGAGATTGCCAAACTAAATAATATTTCCGTTATACAATTAGAAAAAGGATATCAACCACGTTTTGCTTTAGGTACAAGTTATTTTACTTTATTAAAAATATTCACACTCTTAAAATTTATTACAAACCAAGATGATATAGTAAATTCAATAATAAATTTATGGAAAGAAAAATCAGAAGAATATTCACAAGAGGATAATCAAGCAATTAAATATGCAAGGAACTTAATAGGTTATATTCCTGTTATTTATTCAGGAGCGGATATTACCTCAGCATTGGGTAATCGATTTAAATGCCAGATTAATGAAAATTCAAAATTAAATGCTTTTCATAATGTTATTCCAGAGATGAATCACAATGAAATTATTGCTTGGGAGACTCATGAAAATGATCAATTTACCTTTGGCAGTTCTAGTTATATGTATTACCGGTACTTATGCGCTTGTAGCGAATGCCGA
>JADFGB010000406.1 GCA_022567875.1 Bacteroidota bacterium
GCCCGGCTTAAGCAAAGCAAAATAAACTTCCAGGTTAGCCGGAGAACCGGAATAGGGCTGAATATTAACATGTTGAGCCTTGAATAATTTTTGTGCCCGCTCAATTGCCAATGTTTCTATTTGATCAATGTATTGATTTCCGCCATAATATCGTTTACCTGGATAACCTTCTGAATATTTGTTAGTTAGAGGAGAACCTAGGGCAGTTAAAACCGCTGAAGAAACAAAATTTTCTGAAGGGATTAATTCTAAGCCTTGTTTTTGGCGGCGAATTTCTTGAGAAATAAATTTAGCAATTTGTGGATCAGTCTTTTTTAATGTCATAGCCTAAATTTTATTTCTTTGTAGGTACCATAAATGTGACTTACGTGGCGAAGCTGTGTCGAGTCAAGGAAAAATTAAAAATTGAAAAATTAAAAAGTAGTTGTACAAAAAAAGCAAAAGTATTTTTAAATGAATGATTTATGTAATAGACTTTTTGATTTTAGTATAAATACATTACAATTTTTAAAACAAGTTAAATATTCAGATATCAATAAAGTATTAATCTATCAATTAGCAAAATCTGCAACATCTTGTGGGGCAAATTACGAAGAAGCTCAAGCTGCTTCGTCAAAAGCTGATTTTATAAATAAAATAAATATTTCATTAAAAGAAATAAGAGAAGCTAATTACTGGTTGAGATTAATTGAAGGTTTAGATATTGGTAGCACCGATAAAATTGATTCATTAATACAAGAATCAAATGAATTAAAAAAAATACTTGGAAAAATTTTATCTACATCCAGAAAAAATCAAAAAAATCCATAACAATTTTTAATTTTACCTTTTATCTTTCCCCTTGAATTTATGAAAAGTTTACTTGATAAAATAAAAAACAAATCTGCGGTGGTTGGTGTTATCGGCCTCGGTTATATCGGACTCCCCCTATCGCTTGAGTTTGCTTCCAAAGGTTTTAATGTAATTGGTTTTGATGTTGATGAAATAAAAATTCCCTTACTGAATTCGGGTAAAAGTTATATAAAACATATTTCAGATGACAGAATTAAACTTGCCCGTAATCAGCCTAATGGTAAGTCAGCAGATAGTAGAAAGTTTGAAGCAACTTCAGACTTTTCTCGTCTTTCTTCTTGCGATGCAATTATAATTTGCGTGCCTACTCCTCTGAATGAACACCGCGAACCGGAGATGAAATATATAGTTGAAACGGCTAAAACAATTCAAAAGTATTTAATGAAAGGACAATTAATAATCCTTGAATCGACAACTTATCCCGGTACAACCGAAGAAATTTTACTTCCGATGTTTGAAGCATCGACTGGTTCAGCTTCCGAGAAATTTATAGTAGGAGAAGATTTTTTTCTTGCATTCAGTCCCGAACGTGAAGACCCGAATAATGCAAATTACACTACAGCTACAATACCAAAGGTTGTGGGCGGTGTTACAGAAAATTGTTTGGAAGCTGCACAAGCTTTGTACGACCAAGTAATAGTTAAGACAGTGCCTGTTTCATCTACGAGAGTAGCTGAAGCAACAAAGTTACTTGAAAATATTTACCGTTCAGTGAACATTGCTTTAGTCAACGAACTTAAAACCGTGTTTCATAAAATGGATATTGACATTTGGGAAGTAATTGAAGCAGCAAAAACAAAACCTTTTGGGTTTAAGGCTTTTTATCCCGGCCCCGGACTCGGCGGACACTGTATACCAATCGACCCTTTTTATTTAACCTGGAAAGCAAGAGAGTTTGATATCAATACAAGATTTATTGAACTTGCAGGTGAGATTAACACTAACCAACCATATTATGTTGTGCAGAGAGCAATGGAAGCTCTGAACGAACAAAGTAAAGCTTTGAAAGGCTCCAAAGTATTAATTTTAGGAGCTTCTTATAAGAAGAACATAGATGATATGCGTGAGTCCCCTTCATTAAAATTAATTGAAATTTTAAAAGACAAAGGTGCCAAAGTAGACTATAACGATCCGTTTGTTCCGAAACTTCTCCCTACACGTAAATATAAATA
>JADFGB010000407.1 GCA_022567875.1 Bacteroidota bacterium
AAGTTAAACCATAATGCCCTGCTCTTAAACTGAGCGATCTGCTTGCCTTGCTCAATTTATTAAAATCGTTAACAATAGATTTATTATCAGATTTAAAATTTTGGAGAGAGTTAAATATAAGATTGAAACTCATTGAATAACGGTACGTATATATAAAAATAAACGACACTATTATCAGAATAGATGAAATAAATAAATAAGTAACAGCTGTGTTTGATGTAGAATGCAATAGCTGGGAATAAATGAGCATCAAAGTAATTACAGGTATAATTCCTAAAACAATGCCAACATTTTTACTTACTGTAAACATTTCAACAAGATCTTTTGCCAAACATATTAAACCTTTATCTGATTCACTTGTCCCTTTTTTTCTAAAGTGAAGAGACAATACAGTACTTCCGAAGACTAGGCTAATAAAAGGAACAAAAAGAAATAAAACCAAAGTAGCCAAATAGTGCAATAATTTAATATGTTCTAAAGATTGAGGTATTACAAATTTATCAAGAAATTCCATTTATATGCTCACAAATTCTTTTAATATAAAATGAATAAATTATCCAGTGATATAAGAAATATAAATAATATTACGAATGTATTTATGTTATAAAATGCTAATTTAAATTGTTTGTTCTCCAAATTGGGACGAAGAAGCTTGAATGCATTTAATGCTAACCAAAAGCCAACCAGCAATAAGCCAATTGAAATGTAAGATGATTTTACAACACCGAAAATCGGTAAGAATAAACCGATTATAATTGTTGTTAAAATCCAAATAAAAGTAATTCTTCCTAATTGGTTAAAATTAAATATTTTAGTTAATGTTGGGAAACCTGCTTTTTCATAATCCTTACCAAATATAAAAAGTAATAACCAGAAATGGGGTATTTGCCAGATAAAAAAGAAAAAAGAAATAAAAGCAATGCTTGGGTCAGATAAACTTCCTCCGCCTGCAACCCATCCAATAGCAGGAGGTATTGCACCCACTAGTGAACCGGGAATAATTGCAAATGCTGTTTTCTTTTTTAAGGGTGTGTAAATAACATTATACCATATTAAGTTAAGAAGACCTAAACCTAATGCTACAAATCCTGCTGTTAATGATAAAAGAATTGAACCCAAAATCAACAGGACTAATGCGATGTAAAATGCAGTAATTGGTTTTACTTTTCCGCTTGGAAGAGGGCGGTTTTTAGTTCTATCCATCAATGCATCTGTTTTTCTTTCCTGAATATGATTGATAACAGCTGCACCGCAGGCTAACAGTAAAACACCAAGCGTTGGTAAAACAATTTTTTCATTAATGGAATTACTTGCTACTATAAAACCAAAAACTGTTGTAAGTGTAACAAAAGATGTAATTCTTATTTTAGTAAGTTCTAATAAAATATTTATTTTTTCTTTAATTTCCATTATAAAAATTATTCACTGTCTAACCAGTTATTAAATTTATCTTTAGTTACTACTATAACTTCAGTATACATTTTTGAGTGATTTAAACCACAGTATTCTGCACAAAATAATGTATATGAACCTAATTTTTCTGCATTAAACCATGTAGAATTATTAGTGTTTGGCATTGCATCTCTCTTTATTCTAAAAGCCGGTATATAAAAAGAATGAGATACATCAGTAGAAAATAATTTTATTTTAATATTTTCATTTACAGGTACATAAAGTGTATCTGCTTGCTTACCGTTGGGATAAGTAAATTTCCATTGCCACATACTTGCAGTGGCATTTATTTCTATTGCATTTTCGGGAATTGCGGCCAATTCTTTATAATCTACCCAACCTATCCAAAACATATAGAGAACTATTATTGTAGGTATAACAGTCCAAATAATTTCCAATGTAGTATTACCGTGAATATTAACTGCTTTAGGATTTCTTTTTTTATTATACTTTATTGTAAAAGTTATTAATAATACAGTTATTAGTAGTAAAAAAAATACACATATTCCAACAATTATAAAGAAAGTATTATCTAAGTTTTTTGCAAAATTAGTAACTTTCGCAATACA
>JADFGB010000056.1 GCA_022567875.1 Bacteroidota bacterium
GTTCCTCCTTTTTTCCAATATTCCTTGGGTGTTCCTATTGCATATATTGGAAATTTTACCATACTTACTTTATGTGGTACAAATGAAACCATTGTTTTGTGTTGTCTTATTTCCACCTTGCATTCTTGTCCACGTTCTAACTCAAATTTAGGACCAAACAGTTTTTCAAATACTCCTTCACACCAACCATCTTATGGTGTTATTTTGTAATTTTGATAGAAAACATCATAAACATCTTCCTCTCTTCTTTTTCTAATAGTTAATCCACTGTTGTGTGCTTTAATTATTTTACTCATGGTTTTCTCCTTTGTTTTTTTTATTTTTGTTATGTCTATCTCTCTTATCTCATATTATGAGTTTACAACTTTTATAAAAAAAATTGATATAAGCGCAAACTTTTGGGTTGGACTAGGGGGAGTTTTATTTGTGCTGTTTAATAGTAAATATCATTATTTAGACACTTACTCTTTTGTGCTACTATTTATGTTGGTGCTATCTTCATTTGAGCTTTTTAGAAAAAAAGGCTCTGCCATTGCTAATATTGGGTCTACATTAATGAGTGTTTTTTACATCGGATTTTTTGCAAGTGCAATAATAGGTATTAGAGAAATATATCCAGATATTGGCAGTCTATATAGCAGAGGGGGCTACATTATTATTTCTATTTTTACCACTATTTGGATTTGTGATTCGGCAGCATTTTTCGGAGGTACGGCATTCGGCAAACATAAATTATTTCCTAGAGTTAGTCCTAAAAAAAGTTGGGAAGGAGCAATTTTTGGATTTTTATTCGCAATAGGAACTATGGCTCTTGCTAAAGTAATTATATTGGATTTCTTAAGTTGGCAAACGATTATCTCAATTGGATTTATAATAGGTGTTTTTGGTCAAATTGGTGATTTAATTGAATCATTATTTAAAAGATCTGCAAATGTAAAAGACTCATCTAATCTGATTCCGGGGCACGGCGGAATATTTGACAGATTTGATTCTCTCCTATTCTCCTCTCCTATAATTTTTTTATATCTTTCATACTTTGGTAAATAATTTTTAAGAAATTGTGAAAAACAAAGTAAACGTAAATGTAATTACGCTTGGTTGTTCAAAAAATACCGTTGATTCAGAAAGGTTGATAAGACAACTTAAGTCAAACAAATTTAATTTAATCGATGACCCTAACAAAGCTGATACTGTAATTATTAATACTTGTGGTTTTATTGAAGTTGCAAAAGAAGAATCAGTAAATACTATTTTAAGCGCTGTTGAATTAAAGAAAAATGGTAACATAAAGAAAGTAATTGTTGTCGGATGTCTTTCTGAAAGATATGCAGAAGAATTAAAAACTGATATTCCTGAAGTTGATGCTTTTTACGGAACAGAGAAATATGAAGATATATTAAATGAGCTTGGTGGAAAATTAAAAAGAGAGCTTTTAGGTGAGAGAACTTTATCAGGTCCGGCACATACAGCATATTTGAAAATATCAGAGGGTTGTGATCATCCTTGTTCCTTTTGTGCAATTCCACTTATGCGAGGTTTACATAAATCAATACCTATTGAAGAACTTGTGAAAGAAGCCGAATTCTTAGTGAAAAATAAGACAAAAGAATTAATAATCATTGCACAGGACACAACTGATTACGGGAAAGATATTTACGGCGAAAGGTGTTTACACAAACTTCTCAATGAGCTAAGCAACATTGAAGGAGTAGAATGGATTAGATTAATGTATGCCTATCCGTCTCATTTTCCTAAAGAAGTGATAAACGTAATTGCACAAAATAATAAAATCTGTAATTATATAGATATACCTCTCCAACATATTTCAGATAGTGTGCTTAAATCTATGAGAAGAGGTGTAACATCCAAAAGAATCAGAGAGCTGATTTATAAATTTAGAAAGAATATTCCTGATATTGTTTTGCGGACAACTTTTATTGTGGGCTATCCTAATGAAACTGAAGATGATTTTAAGTTGTTATGTAATTATGTAGAAGAAGTAAAATTTGATAGAATAGGAGTATTTACATTTTCTGTTGAAGAAAACACATCAAGTTTTATTTTAGGAAACCCGGTGCCTGAAAAAATAAAAGAGGAAAGAAAAAATATTTTAATGGAAATTCAAAAAGAGATTTCATTTAAAAAGAATAAACATTTAATAGGCAGTAATTTATCTGTCTTGATTGAAAGGAAGGAAGGAGATTATTATATTGGAAGATCTTACAGAGACGCCCCTGAAGTTGACGGAGAAGTATTAATACCTGTGGAAGATAAAAATATAGAATATGGAAATTTTTATGAAATTGAAATCTATGATTGTAACGAATATGATTTGTTTGGAAAAATCAATAAATAATTGGAGGGAATATGAATATTAAAGCTAAATATTTATTAATGGTTGTAATATTATTTACTTCTGTTATTAATGGGCAAAATCAAGAACCGCAAAAAAAAACAATTATTGGAACGAAAGACAGTTTTCACCAAGATATATTAAATTTCAGATCAGATAAAAAAGGGCAAACAAAAGTAGAGGTTTTTATTCAGGTTCCTTATAGCTCAATTTTGTTTGTAAAAACCGACGACGGGTTTCACGGATTATATACAATTACCGTGTCGTTTCTTAATGAAAAAGGCGAAAAATTATTTTCAGAAAAAATTTGGAAAGAAAAAATATTTGTAAAAGATTTTAAAACTACTTCTTCTAAAAAGATCTCAAACATAAGCCGCCGTACTTTCTATTTACAACCGGGAATGTATTTAGTAAGAACTTCAGTTGAGGATAAGGAAACAAAAAAAGAATTTGTTAAAACAATAAAATTTATTGTTCGAGATTTTTCACAAGATGTATCTCTTAGCAGTATTTTGTTCATCGTAAATACTAATGTAAAAAATGGTAACAGAAAAATAGTGCCTAATGTTTCAAGGAATGTTGCAAATCAAAAAAATGGTATCCCAATTTATTACCAACTTTATTCAAATAAAAAAATGGATGCAATTGTTTACTATATTATATCCGATAAAGAAGAGGATGATATCTTTAAAGAATCAGAATCTATAAAAGTTGATTCAGGTATAAATAATATTTTTTATACTGCTAAAGACTTATCAATAAATTTAGGGACATATCAATTTAGCATTGTAATAAAAAATAATGACGATGATAAATTAGCTGAAACTAAAAAAATATTCTTTTCAAAATGGGTGGGTGCTCCTTCTAATATTGAAGATTTGGAAACTGCTATTGATCAATTAGAATATATAGCTACAGATGATCAGAAAGATTATATTGAAGAAGGAAAGACTAAAGAAGAAAGAATCAAAAGGTATATGGAATTTTGGAAATATAAAGATCCTAATCCTATAGACGATGAAAACGAGGTGTTTAATGAATACTACAGAAGGATTAATCTGGCAAACAATAATTTTTCTCATTATAATAGACCTGGCTGGAAAACTGACCGAGGAATGGTCTTTATTGTTTTAGGTCCACCGAACAACATTGATAGTCATCCTTTCGATAGTTTCTCAAAACCTTTTGTTGTATGGGAGTATTATGATTTAAATAGAAGTTTTACCTTTACTGATATAACAGGTTTCGGAGATTTTAGATTGGCAAACCCGTTGGACTTCAATTATTTCAGGTACAGATGATACTTTCTGTTACAATCAATCCTTTGTTAGAACGTAGATTTTATTTCATAAGCATTACCAAAGAGAGGGGTAATAGAGCTACACATCAAGAACTGAGAGCAGGCGGAAAGGGAATTAACATAAGCCGTCAGTTAAATAATCTGAATATAAATAACCATTCTTTTATTTTTTTAGGGGGTAAAAACGGCAAATTATTAAGAGAAGTTCTTCAGCAAGAAAAAATTGAATTTACTTCTACTCCTACAAAATCAGAAACCCGGGACGGCTTTGTAGTTGTTAATGAAAGTAACAACAATGTAACTTCATACTTCGGAATAAATTCACAGATTACATTTGATGAAGTGGAAGCATTTAAATCTAAACTAAATAAAATGATAATGAATTGTGAGGTTGTTGTTTTTTCTGGTAGTTCACCATGTATGCTGGCTGATTCTATTTTTCCTTACGGTATTGAAAAGGCTAATAAATATAATAAAATTTCAGTCTGTGATACTTACGGTCAGCATCTTAAAAATTGTATCGAAAGCTCTCCGACTATAGTGCACAATAATATAACTGAGCTTGAGAAAACTTTTAACTTTTCTCTAAATGATGAAAAAAGTAAATTAGAATATCTTGATTCTCTTTATAAAAAAAATATTAAACAAGTGTATTTAACGGATGATGAGAATCCTTTCTATGCTTCTAATTTCGATTTCCATTTTAAAATATTTCCACCGCAAATAAATAAAGTAGATTCCCTTGGCAGCGGCGATAGTTTTACAGCAGGAATAATTTATGCTTGGCATAATAATTTAGCATTTGAAGCAGGATTAAAGATTGCTTCAGCTTTAGGTTCTACTAATGTAAAATATACAGATACATCAAACGTAAATTTTAATGAAGCCCAAAAATTAATTGATAATATTGTTGTAAATTCGGTTGGTAAAAAAATAATTAGAATTGATGTCACACCCACTTAAAATTTTATTATCTATACATCTTTTATTCAACACCTTTTTATATTCTCAAACAATTGGCACAATAAAGCTAAATGGAAATAAAGACTTTAACAAAAGTGATTATTTTGAGTGGATAAATATTTTCCCCGGTCAGAGTATGTATGCGGGGATAAAAGATACCATTATAAAAAAAATTTCTTTCAACTTAAATCAAAGAGGATATTTCGACTATAAATTCCTGGAAATAAATTTTGATTCAAACAAGACTACAAATAATGTTGATATAACAATTAATATTAACGAAGGAGTACCGACATTTTTTAATAAAGTAAATGTTGAAAATGTTTCCAAAACTGATTCAAATTTTGTAATCTCTTCATTTAATAATTTAACAGGGGAAATATTCAATAAATATGATTTAGAGAATACTATTTCAGAAATATTAACCTACTACGAAAATAACGGAAATCCTTTTGCAGTTATAAAGATAAAATATTTTCATTTTTATAAAGACACTTTAAGCGGTAAAAGTTTTACAGATATTTTCCTTTTAATTGATATAAAAAAGAAAAGCAGGATTAATAAAATTGAAATACATGGTAACAAAAAAACCAAAGACTATGTTTTAATCAGGGAATTAAGGATAGCTTCAGGACAAGAATACTCACAGCAAAACATAAATATTTTATCTGAAAGATTAAACAAACTGGGTTTCTTTAAACCTGTTAAAAAACCTGAATATTATATTAATTCAAAAGGAGAGGGTGTACTATCTTTTGATGTACAAGAAATACAAACAAATAATTTTGATGGAATAATAGGCTATATCCCCGGTGGAAGAAATAACGAAAGTGGGTTTGTTACCGGTTTAGTAAATATTAATTTAAGGAATTTGCTTGGCACTGGAAGAGCCATCTCAATAAAATGGCAGAGACTGAACCGCTCTTCTCAGCTACTTGATCTTAATTATTTAGAACCTTGGCTGTTTGGTTTGCCTCTAAATTTATCTACAAGGATATTTCAGCGTAAGCAGGACTCATCATACGTGCAGAGAACATTCGATATTTCACTCCAATATTTGGCAACGGATGTTTTATCTGCGGGAGTTACTTTGTCACTTGAATCCGTGATACCCACGGATAACGGAAATTCCAGGTTTACTGTTTTTAATTCAACAATTGTAAATACCGGATTAAATTTAAAATTAGATACACGCAATGACTTGTATTCACCCACCAAAGGCATATTATTTGTCAATTCATATTCTTTCAGAAGGAAATCTATAAATGGACCTTCTCAATTTATTGCGCCGACAACAGCAAGAAATATAAATCTTCAAAAAATAGAACTTTCTTTTGATGCTTATTTTTCTTTTGTTAACAGGCAAGTGCTTGCCGTAAAACTTCACGGCGGTGAATTGCGTGGTCCCTTTTTTGAAACGAGCGACTTATTTAGAATGGGCGGCTTTAATTCTTTAAGAGGGTATAAAGAAGATCAATTTCTCGGCTCAAGGATTATTTGGGCAAATTTGGAATATCGATTTCTTCTTACTGAACGCACTTACTTTTTCCTTTTCTTTGATAACGGATATTTCCTTCGAAAAGAAGATGCAATTAGAAACATTCCTAAGATTGAAGGTTATAAGACGGGCTATGGACTAGGAATAAATCTTGAAACAGGTTTGGGTATTCTTGGTGTTAGTTTTGCAATAGGGGAGGGAGATTCTTTCTCTGACGGAAAAATACACTTCGGAATAATAAATAATTTTTAGTAAATTTAAAAAATAGTTTTTTAATTTCCGTAGTGACGACTTGGTGAGTCGTCTTAAAGAATCTATCTCAGATAATACCACCGAGCAGATGATGACCGGGCTCAAGAGGCTGCCTGCCCTGATACTCGACGACTGGGGTCAAAACTATGACACCCCTTGGGAACGCCAAAAGCTCGAGGAAATTGTTGTTGCCAGGGAAAGGGAAGGGCTTATTACTATAATCACCACTAACCTTGAGCTGGACCAGTTGCCGGAGCGCATCGTATCCCGGGGCCGGGATGCTGTTGAGGCGGTGATACTATTAAATAGCGCTGGTGATTATCGGCCGAAGAAGAAAGCAAGGAAGGGCGGCTAAAGTGGATAAGAAAAAATGGTCACCCGAGAGGATATAGAGAGATGAGAACCTGTCCAGTTTGTGGGAAATTCTTTGAAGTTCGGCACTCTTGCAGGGTGAGACATTGTAGCCGTGAATGTCCTGATAGCATACCTAGGGGAGAAGAGCGATTTGCAAATAGGAAAGGTGGTCGAAGAGCCGATGTGGGGGGGTTG
>JADFGB010000408.1 GCA_022567875.1 Bacteroidota bacterium
TGATAAATTATTTAGCTGAATCTAGAGTTTCAACAACCCACTTGTTTAAGCTTTTACCGGAACGATTAGCTTTTAGATAAAGTTTATGGTGTAACCTAGGAGGCATTCTCAAAATGAATTTACCAGAGAATGGCTTCTCCGGTTCTTCACCGCGTTCCTTGCAAAAATCAAGATAATCATCAATTGATTCACGAAAAGCTTTTTCAATTTCATCAACACTTCTTCCTTGAAAAGTAATTACATCACGGGTGTCAATTACTTCACCGTGAAGAATTTTCATTTCATCATCATAATTTATTTGTCCGGAATACCCTTTGTAGTTTAACATTATTTTACTCCTGCTTCAATTAAAAATCTTCTCATTGACTTAAGAGCACCTTTATCAGTTTCTTTTTTAGGATGAGGTCTATGAAATACTGCTTTTACTCCGTTAAGATATAATCGAACTCTAGAACCACGTCCTTGACTAATTTCAGTCCCTAGAGCTTTCAATAGTTTTTCTATATCATTCCAAATAACATTAGACCTAGCTGGTTCAACAAAAATTGAATCCAATATTTTTTGATGCTTCTTATTTAACTTTATCACGATATCATAATACAGTATCACATATTAAAAGTCAATAAAAAAAATGGAGCGTATAGCATATACATAAGCTTCAAAGATTATCTGAATTTTAGAATGAAATCTTGCAGATACATATTATTAATTATTTGTTTTTTAATTTTTTTATTTAGCTATAGAGTAAACATACACTTTCATCTGCCACGGTACGACCGTAGCAGCCTTCAAATCTATTAATCTATTTGCAATAATGTATTACCCGGATCAGGTTAGAGGGTATTATCTCAGATATCCCGGAGAAAGCGGGATAACACCCCTAACGGCTTTTGTTAGAAATTATTTATGCTAATATATGCATTTTGATTTTAAATGGGAATGAAATAAGGTATAAACTATCAGCACTCAATAAATAGCCAATTTAATAACTACTTAGTTTTGCCGGTTACATAGTTTTTGTAAATATTTTTTGGATGTCACAGCTTGCCCAGTTTACTCGGGGGCGTACAGTGACATTATTGATTTATTTTAATGGGACTAAAGTCCGGTCCCTTTATCTTCCTTTCCCCCGCTCTAAAGAGCGGGGTTATAATTTTCTCTACAAATTAAAACAGACAAGTTAGCGTGAATGGTAATTGTTTCCTTTGTTATTATAGTATTTTACCATTATAAATATTTACTTAAATTTTAATAGGCATCTTTTCTAAGATCAATTGATATTATATAGATTATTTTTGCTTCTTCATCAATTACATAAAATAATCTGTATTTGCCTAATCTATAACGCCAAGTCACGGGTGAATAATCAACTAACTTTTTTATATTATTTCCATAATGAGGTTCTTCTGTTAACTGGGGATAGATATATTGGATAAGTTTTCTTTCAATGAAGGATTTATCTCTATCCGAAATTTTTTCAACTTTTTTCTGAAATTCATCCGTTTCAAAAATTTGATATTTATTCAACTAATCGTCCCTTTTTAGATTTCATATCGGATAAACCTCTTTTAAGACTTTTATTTAATTCCGCATTATTTCTAATTTCCTCCATTTCAAATTCATCAACGTAAATATTATCCTCAATAAATCTTTTAACCGCAGTTTCAATAAAATTTGAAATTGGTCTGTTATCTCTTTCTGCAAGTCTTTTATATTTATTATAATTTTCATCGCTTAAACGAAGTGTTATTGTTTTAGACATATCTTACACCTTTTGAATGATATTCATTTAATTGCATTCTAATGTATTCATTTATATTCAAATATTCAATTTATTTGTTTTTGAAAGGTATAACGGTATGGTTTTTAAGCAGCTTGCTCGCCGTAGTTCTGTATCCCGAACGAAGGAGGGCGGTCGGGTGGAAAAGCTGGTTATACCTTTATAAATATTATTTTTGTACCAAATTTAAAGTATTCAAAAACAGCTTCTGCTTTTTTTGATAAATTTCG
>JADFGB010000057.1 GCA_022567875.1 Bacteroidota bacterium
AATTTCCCGGGATGTTGAAATCGTTTTTTTCACGAAACAGCGCTATTTGACCATGGAGAGTAACGACGCGCAGGTACGGAGGGTTTCCGTCCCTCTTGCGTGGTTTGGGGTCGATTTGACGACCTGATTACTATTTTTCCCAAAGAGAAAATGAAAAACAATATTCAAAATTAAAAATACAAAATGAAAAATGAAAATTGATATTCAAAAATTAAAAACGAAAATTAAAAATCAATATTCAAAATTAAAAATACAAAATGAAAACCAATATTCAAAATTAATAATATAAAATTAATAAAAGATTGTTTTGTAAAAAAAATATTGTCTTGTTTTGGAAATGTTAATTTACAAAACAACTTGGCAGAATAAATATTTTTTTAATTCTGCTTGTCTTTAATTTGTTGCCGAATTCAAGAAACAAACCACAGGCAGCTACAACGTCTGTCTTAATTATACTGCCGCCCCAAGTACAGCCAATTATTGTTGTTCTTACTTCTGATAGATTGTTCTTTTCAAACCAGCCGCCGGAAACAAAATAAAATCCGTTCTTTCCAACTTTAATTTTATAGGTTGAGTTTTTAGTCTTTACAAACAAAAAATCACCAGGATTAACTTCACTCTTTCTTATTTGAGGAAGTTTATTGCTTTGCCCCACAATATTTTTTAGTAATAATTTCATTTATAGACTTTTTAATTACTCTTATTTATTAATCCTTGCCAATTATGTATATAAGTAATAGGTGATATTTTTGCTTTACCCTTTGCTAACTCAGCCAAAAATGTTTTACCGTCAATAGTAACATCATAAATATAATTTATTGTTTTGTTCGTATAACTAAAAATTAACTGAGGAGCACCCACAACAAATTTTGTATCTGAAATATTAATTTTTACATTATAAAACTTTCTATCCAGTGAAGAGTAAAATATACTTTTTCCGTCTTTTGCCCAGAAACTCGCTATTGCACCGTCAATGGAAATCTGCCATTTACCAACGCCGTTATTGAAAGGTTTTACATAAGATTGCGGCTTTCCTGTTTCATCCGAGGTATAACAAATCCATTTTGAATCAGGTGAAAAGGTAGCATCACGTTCACTAAACTTAGTATTAATAAAATTAATTACTTTGTTGCTGTCGCCTAAATCAATTATTTTAACATCCCATTTTGTACCGGAAGAAAATGTACTATATACTATATATTTTCCATCTTTAGACCAGTCGGTAGGAATTTGAATAAAATTCGATTCATAAATTAATTCAGCATCACCGGAACCGTCGATATTCTTAACAAAAAGATTCATAATCTTGTCTGGGTTAGATGCATAAACAACTTTCTTTCCGTCGGGTGAAAATACAGGGGTAACATCGTAATTAAGATTAAAAGTTACTCTTGAAGAAATTTTTCTTTTTAAATCATATATCCATATATCTGCGTTTTTTCCCTCTTTGTCCAATACTCCGTATGATATTTGTTTATCATCAGGTGAAAATTTTGCAAAAAATTCAATTGCTATATCCTGTATATTTTCCAGAATATGTCCTCTTCTATCTAAAAGAACAAGCTTTCTATTTTCGGTATTTTTATGCTGGAAAATTAAACTGCCTTTATCTGAAACTGAGAATGCACCTTTTATACGCGGTTCAAAATAATTTAGATTACCTGTTATCGTTTGCACATCATCTCCAACTTTGAAATTATCCGGATCGAAATCTAGACTCATTAAAGTTGATTGACGAATAAAAAATATTCTCCCATCAGCATATTGAGCATTTGAGGCAGTGTTAAATAAAGATTTATTTAAATCACCGTTTACAGATGCAACTTTTATTTCATCAGTGGGGCTACCACTGTAAAATGAGTTTTGTATTGAATATATAAAGTGTTCACCATCCGGTAAGAAATAGGGAAATCGCAAACTTTGATCGGCATTGGATGTATCTGCTTTTACAAGTAGTAACGGCTCACCTCCGTTGGCAGAAACTTTATACAATCCACCTGTAGGTGCGCGTGCAAATACAATAATATTAGATCGATTCCAAGATCCTCCTCGTCCTGCAATAGCATCACATATTTTTAACGGAGAACCTGAATTGATATCTATTTTCATCAAACTTCCGTTTGTAAAATATGCAATTTGTTTTCCGTCCGGTGACCAGAAAGGATACCACGCACCATCCGTTCCTTTCAATTCGTTTGCTTGTAGTGATTTTAATGGCCTTACCCAAAGTTTTGTAATTCCTAAAGAATCTCTTGCAACAAAAACAATTTTTGTTCCGTCCTTTGAAAGTTCGTATCCTGCGCCGTCACCTCCAACATATTGTGTTCCAGGAGGAGGTATAATTGAAGATTGTGTAGTTAATTTATTACTATCAGAATTGTTTGAACTGTTTAATACGTATAAAAGTGTAATAGCCAAAAAAAATACAATGACCCATGGAATAAGTTTTAAACCGAAAATATTCTGTAAATCAAAACGTTTGTTAAAAATTTCAATTGCAATGGAACCCGAAGATTTTGAAGTTACAGGCTGAGAAGTTGTTGTTTGATAAGCAGCAGAATTTACATTATACATTCTGCTTGTTCTGTTGCCTGTGGATACTCTTTTTATCTTTCTTAAGTTCTTAGCAAGTTCTTTTGCCGATTGACATCTCTCATCTTTGTCCTTTTCCAAACACTCAAGTATAAGTCCGTCAAGTTGTGGGTCTATGTCTGCTTTTACCGTTGCAATTGGCGGGGCCTCTACATTTACAATTTCATACATTATTGCTGTCTCGTGCATTCCCTTAAAAGGGGACTCACCTGCAAAAAGTTCATACATAACAACACCAAGTGAGAATATATCACTTCTGTGGTCAACATCTAAACCCTGTACTTGCTCGGGTGACATATAGCCCATTGTTCCCATAGTAGTGCCGGCTTTAGTCAGTCTGCTTACATTACTGTCAGTATATAGTTTAGCCAAACCAAAATCCATTATCTGAACAATACCGTCCTTTCTAATCATAATGTTTTCCGGTTTTATATCACGGTGGACAATACCTTTCTCGTGAGCAGCAGCAAGTCCCTCTGCAGCTTGGACACCTATATCGAGTATTCTTTTCTCTGAAAGGTTTTCTTTCTTCTCTCTGAGAGTAACACCGTCAATATATTCCATAACAATAAAGAGTTTCCCTTCGTCTTCTTGTATGTCATAAATTGTACAAATATTAGGATGATTAATTGCAGAAGCAGCTTTAGCTTCTTGAATGAATCTCGCTTTCTCATCTTCTGTAGTTGTAAGCTGAGAGGGGAGAAACTTGAGTGCAACAAAGCGGTCTAGTTTAGTGTCTTTTGCTTTGTAAACGGTTCCCATCCCGCCTTCGCCAATTTGCTCAAGTATCTCGTATTGCAATATCGTTTTACCAATCATTTTGTTCTCCTAAAATTCAAGTTACTTTGGCTACGGCCTGTCTCGGCTTGACCGAGCCAAGACGGGCGGACAAGTCCTCCTTCGCCAAGTTTTTCAATTATTTTATAATGCAATCCGCTGCGGCGGATTGTTTTGCCGATCATAGATTATTCCTTATGATTTTATTTGTCTTTCATTATTTCAATAAATACGGGCTCCTGTCTAATATTCACAAGGTCACTATCTCGTTTTGCCCATTCATAATCCTGGAAACCTGCAGCAAATGCGTTTTTAATTGCTTCGATTGCTGTTTTCTTATCATTTAACAATGAATAAAAACAGGCTGCATTATATAGCATTAGCGGATCGTTTGGATTTAGCTCGACTGCCTTCGCAGCTTCATTTTTAGCTTGTTCAATATTTTCAGTTATTACTAAACTATTAGCATAATAAATATGTGCCCTTGCATCATCAGGATGCTGCATAAAATATCTCGGATAAACCTTCAATGATTCATTAACTATCTGTTTACTTTTTCCTTTTTCTCCTAATCTGTCATATGCTAGTGACATATCGAAATAAGCTGAAAAGAAATCAGGATTTAATTCAATTACCTTTTTAAATAAATCTATAGCTTCTTTATCTCTGTCAGTACTATGATATATTCTTCCAAGAATCCAATAGCCGTTAAAATTCTGAGGATCAAGTTCTATAGCTCTATTACCGGCAGTAAAAGCTTCTTCATTTGATTTTTTATAAAAATATGCAAGAGCAAGGGAAGAGTATGCGTCCGATAAAGAAGAGTTATAAGTGATAGCCTTTAGACTGGATTCTATTGCATTGTCAAGCCAATGGACTTTACTTTCAAAATATTGATAAAGAACCGCATAAGCTTCTCCGAGACCGGCATAAGCTTCGGCATAACGAGTATCAAATTCAATAGCTTTCTGAAATAACTGTATTGCAAAATTAATAGTGTTTTTTGTTCGTTTGTTCAAAAAATCTCTTGCTCTTAAATAGCAATCAAATGCTTCAGGATTTACAGTAGCTCTTTTTTCAAGAACTATTTTTTCCAATGGAGTAAGTTTCAACATCAATGCATCCACAATTTGTTTTGAAACTGACTCCTGTATATCAAAAATGTCTGCAAGTTTTCCTTTATATGTCTCTGCCCAAAGTTGTTCATCACTTTCTACATCTATTAACTGAGCAGTTATTCTAAGATCATCGTGAAATTTTCTTACGCTGCCTTCCATTATATACCTAACACCAAGTTCTCTTCCAATAATTTTAATATCTTTTTTGGTCCCTTTATATTGCATAGAAGTTGTTCTGGAAACAACGCGCATATTTTTTAACCTGGAGAGATTTGCAATTAATTCTTCGGTTAATCCATCGCCAAAATATTCATTTTCTTTATCAGAACTGATATTACCAAAAGGTAGGACAGCAATTGCCTTTTTTTTGTTATTACTCTCGTTATCTTCTATTTCATTTTTGATGTCAGATAAATCAGATATCAGTTCTGAAAGATTCTGAAATCTTTTCTCCGGATCTTTTACTAACATTTTCATTACAATATTGTCAATCTGAATTGGAATTTTTCTATCAAGAATGCTTGGAGCAGGCGGTTCTTCATTTACTATTAAATAAAGTAATGCTGCTTCATGCTCAGCATTAAATAAAGTCTCCCCGGTTAACATTTCATAAAAAACAACACCGAGAGACCAGATATCAGACCTTTGATCAGCATTTAATCCCTGTGCTTGTTCGGGTGACATATACGAAAGTGTGCCGAGTGATGTACCGGTTTTAGTTATTCCTGTACTTTCTTTCAATTTTGCTAGACCAAAATCCATTAATTTTAGTTTGTCTCCAGGGGAAATCATAATATTTTCACTTTTAATGTCACGATGAATTATTTCTTTGTCATGGGCAGCTTTCAGACCATTTGCAATAATTGTTAACCATTCAGCAGCTAATAAAAATGGTAAGCCAGAACCGGATTTTAAATCCGATAAATATGCTTTCAGTGTTTGTCCCTCAACAAATTCCATTACCATAAAAAAAGAATCATTGTATTCATCAATTTCATATATACTCATAATGTTAGGATGATTTAAAGAAGCTACAGCTTTTGCTTCCTGCATAAATCTTTTTTTGCTTTCATCAGAAGAGGCTAGGTGGGGGGGGAGGAATTTTATTGCAACAAAACGATCAAGTTTATTATCTTGAGCTTTATATACCACTCCCATACCACCTTCTCCGATTTTATCAATTATTTTATAGTGTGAAATAGTTTTTCCAATCATAGCTTTACTCCGTTATAATGTATAGACGAGGTCTCAGCCGTTCCGCTTTGCGGAACGAGACGGACTTCGCCTAATTTCTTAATTATCTCATAATGTAGTCCGCCGCGGCGGATTGTTTTGCCAATCATATATATTCCCTATTATTTAAGTTAATTTTTTATTGTCATTTCTATTCCGGTTTAGCTGGAGTAGAAATCTTTCATTTTTCTTATTAGAAAAGATATCTCAGTCCTTCCTCCTTCGATATAACAACTATAAAAAATTACGCCCAGTAACTACATCATAATTTCCGACCGTTAGATCGTCACTTGTTTTTACTTGTGAATTGTATTGTTTCTCAAGTGACATTTTCCATAAATAAAACTGGGAGAATGTATGCTTGACCTTATTAATCAATGTCATATAGGAGCCGCTTGTTTCAAAGTTTGAAGCATCTTCTTTACAATCCCAAATAGTTATGGATAAAAAATCTTCATTATTATTTATACTATGTGTTAAGAAAGCATATCTACAGCCTTTTGTTTCACGGAAAGCAGGAATAATTGTTTCGGCATAAATCTTTTTAAATTCATCCATTTTATTTCCCTGAACTTTTATAGAAACAATCCTTACAAACATTTTATTATTGTTCACTTCTATTTTTTTTGCTTCTTCTTTTTGAACATCGATAACATATTTTTTAGCTGCCGGTATTTCGATATCCTTCAAATAATTTATTTCCATATCTTCAGAAAGTTGAATTTTCCATTCTGAAGAATCTGAAAGATATGGCTTTGCCTGGTCTAGTAATTCTTGAAAAGTGCTGCTGTTTTCATAGTCTTCGGCGTGTTTTTGTGTTTGCCAAAAGGTCAATGAAATAAATTCATTTTCTTCAGGTTTACTTTTAATTGGAGCAGACGCATAAACATGATGTATCTCTCCTATATTTTTAATGGAATTTGAAATTTTAATTTATGTAGATTTGAATATTATTTTATCCCTTTAGACTAACTAGTAAAATAAATACAGTATTCAATTCATTATATTTAATAATTCTTTAATCTCTTTTTATAACAATAATTGTCATATCATCCATTTGCGGTTGACCAGCTGCAAAATTATTTACTTCATTTATAATCAGATCAATAAGTACTTCAGGGTTTTTGGATTTATTTTTCAAAAGTAGTTCTAACAAT
>JADFGB010000058.1 GCA_022567875.1 Bacteroidota bacterium
CACCCCTAAACGGGCGACCTCGGTTTGAAAAAACACTTCGTGCAAAAACTCGGTGTAAGCACATTCCCCGTAAGGACAGTTATCGCCCTGACAGTAGGAAGGGAATCTAATTATTTTCATCACATAGTTGCACCCTCTGGCTTTGCGGCACACCTGGTAGATCTTTCCCTTCTCGCCACCACCCCAGAGTTTTTCTTTGTCCGGAAGATACCATTCTTCTTTCGGATGGTGGACCCATTTCCCGGAAGAAGTTTTTTCGACTGGAAAACAAAACACATTTCCTATTTCTATTTTTTTTTAGTCGTCTGCCATTTATTACTACAAAGAAAAACCCACTCCCCGAATCAAAAGATGTTTCTTCTCTCGGAAAAAAGAGAAGAAAACTTAAACTTTCTAAATCTTAAATCAAACGACGCCCGTACATTTCTATGAAATCTTAAAAGAAGAGATCGGTAATATCATTATCCTTCAAATGATTATCAGTCCTTTATTAAAACAAAAATTACTACGCTGGTTTATATTTATTGTTTTAATAAAGTACTCAATTGCTTTTTCATTGTTATTAAGTTCGGAATAAATATTAGCAATGTTATAAACGTTATTTTCATCATTAGGATCATATTTGTATGAATTAATAAAACACTTCAAAGCGAAATGTACTCGTCCTAATTCAGTAAATATAATGCCCTTATTAAACCAAGCTTGAGCAAATTCATCATCAATAGCTAAAGCAAAATCCAATGAACTAACCGCTTCTTCCTTTCTATTAATCGCAGATAAAAAAACACCCCTATTATACCAGGCGTTTTCATTGTAAGGATATGTTTCTAAATATATATCAATAAATTCTATTGCGTTTTCATATTCATTTAGAGCATCAGAACACGAGGCTAAATCAAAATAAACTTCTTTATATTCATTATTAAGATTTATAGTTTTTAATAAACATTCTTTAGTTCTTATTAAATTATTTCCTCTAAAGGCTATCATACCTAAATTATAATAGGCTTCGTCATTTGTCGGATCCAATTCAAGAACCATCTCCAAAGATTTTACAGCATCATCGTTAAATTCTAATCTTTCTTCAGATATTGATTTATCAAGATATATTTCCACATCACAGGGATTTAAGGAAATTGCTTTATTAAAACAATCAATTGCCTCTTCAAATTCACAATCTATATTTAATAATATTCCTTTTTTATACCAATAATCAGAATTGTAGGGAGAGATTTCTAAAAGTTTATCAATAAAATAAATACCGTCAATAATATTTTCGTCTTCAACACAGTTATCTACAGTTCCTTCTACAGTTTCCATTGATAGAAATATTTTACCTTCATCAATAATTTTTCTGCACGAACTTATTTCTGCTTTCAAATTCTTTTCAAACTCTTTGAAATTATTTTCTGATGAAAAATTTAAATTAGACATATTATAATGATTAATAGTTTTAATTGATAAAAAACTATTACTAATAAACTATAAAATCAAGGTGAATTATTTATAAAACTTTAGTATTATTCAACCTAATAAAAAATAACCGTGCTATATTATTTGACAGGTTTATTTTAAATTAATTTTTATAATTATTTTTTTAGAATGGCAGTTACTTTCTCAGCTGCTTCTTTTAAAGTACCAGCAACTTCAAAATTTAACTCTGAATTATTTAACAACACTCTTGCTTCTTTAGCGTTTGTGCCTTCAAGTCTAACAACAATAGGAACATTTATATCCATTTTATTTGCTGCATCAATAACGCCCTGAGCAACTCGGTCGCATCTAACAATACCACCAAAGATATTTATTAAAATAGCTTTAACATTAGGATCTGAGAGAATAATTTTAAATCCGTTAGCAACAGTTGTTTTATTGGCTGCACCACCAACGTCTAAAAAATTTGCTGGTTCACCACCGGCTAATTTTATGATGTCCATTGTTGCCATTGCTAATCCAGCTCCGTTAACCATACAGCCTACGTTTCCGTCAAGTTTTATATAATTTAAATTGTACTTTGACGCTTCAATTTCAAGTGGGTCTTCTTCATCTATATCTCTGTATTCTATAATATCTTTGTGCCTGAATAAAGCATTATCATCAAAATTCATTTTAGCATCTAAAGCAACAATATCACCTTCTACAGTTACAACAAGAGGATTTATTTCTACAAGTGTACAATCTGATTTAGAGTAAGTATTGTATAACGCAGTAAGAAATTTAACTGTTTTTTTGTGTTGTTGACCTTCAAGCCCCAGAGAAAAAGCAAGTTTTCTTGCTTGATAAGGCAATAATCCTAATTCAGGTTCTATAGTTTCCTTAACAATTTTTTCAGGAGATTCAGCAGCTACTTTTTCAATTTCCATTCCTCCTTCGGTAGAAACCATAACAACATTTTTACCAGAATCTCTATCCAACGTTATACCTACATATAATTCACTTTCTATATTCATTCCCTGTTCAATTAACATTTTTTTTACAATTCTGCCTTCAGCTCCGGTTTGTTGAGTAATTAATTTCATACCTAAAATTTCATCTGAAAATTGTTTTACTTCATCCAAACTTTTAGCAACTTTTATACCGCCGCCTTTACCTCTTCCTCCTGCGTGTATTTGAGCTTTTACTACCCAAACATTTCCACCGATATCTTCTTTGGCAATTTTAACAGCTTCTTCACTACTTAATGCAACTTTACCTTTCGGAACCGGTACATTAAATTTTCTTAAGATTTCTTTACCTTGATATTCATGTATATTCATTTTTTATCTTTTACTATTTAATCTGCAATTAAATATTTTTAAAAATTGTGTAAAATTACTCCTTTAACTTTTGATAATCAATTTAAAGGTTCCATAATTTTTTAATCCGTATTCTATATTTTATTAAATTATAAATGTTGATTATATATTAATAAAATTTGTAACATTAAAAACACTTTTTTTTAAGTTTGACAATAACTATCAAAAGAAGACAGCTATTGAATAATATTTTATCTTGAAAATACCTTTCAGGAGAATTCTATGCCTTTACTAAAAGAATGTAAAACTATACCGGAACTTTTTGATTTTTTAACAACGGATTACAGACCAAAGTCTAACAGCTTTATAATGAAGTATAAAGTCGACGGTAAGTATATCGGCATTACATATGAAGAATTCCGTGAAGAAACTGAAATTTTTTCTTTGGGTCTGGCATCTTTGGGTTTTAAGAAAGATGAAAAAATATCAATTATTTCTGAGAACAGACCTGAATGGATCTATGCCGATATGGCAATTTTAATTCTTGGTGGATTAGATGTTCCTCTCTATCCTTCACTTACAGCAGAATCAATTGAATTTATTCTTAACAACTCAGACTCAAAAGGGATTGTAGTTTCAACTAAATTTCAATTAAATAAAATTCTGAAAATCAAAAAAAAATGTAAATCACTAGAATTTATAATTGTATTAAATGAGTTTGAAAGAATTGAAGATAACACACCTATTTTCACATTCAAAGAAATCCAGGAAAAAGGTAAAGAGTTTAGATTAAAACATCCTAATTATTTTGCAGAGTCAATACAATTGGCTGATGAAAATGATTTATGTACAATCATTTATACATCCGGTACAACCGGTATACCCAAAGGAGTTATGCTGACACATAAAAATATTCTATCAAACTCTAAAGCTGCATTAGAAGTTTTGCCAATCAAAGAGACAGATATTTGGTTATCATTTTTACCACTTTCTCATATTTTTGAAAGAATGACTTCTTATTACACAGGGTTTGCATCAGGAGGAACAATATGTTTTGCTGAAAGCATTGAAAAAATTTCAACTAATTTATTGGAAGTAAGACCAACTATAATGACATCTGTTCCCAGATTATTTGAAAGAATGTATGCTAAAATAATGAAAAAAGTTGAAACGCTTCCTAAGAAGAAACAAAAGATATTTTATTGGGCTTTAAATGTAAATAAAAAATATTACGAATTGAAAAAGCAAGAAAGAACTTCGTTCATTTTAAATGCAAAACATAAACTTGCCGAAAAATTGGTCTGTAAAAAACTAAGAGCATTTACAGGTGGAAGATTAAGATTTTTTGTCTCTGGTGGGGCAGCTTTACCTAGAGAGTTAGCAGAATTTTTTGAAGCCATTGGTGTTTTAATAGTAGAGGGTTACGGACTTACAGAGACTTCACCGGTAATTGCAGCAAATAAACCGGATGATTATAAATTTGGCTGTGTGGGAAAAGTTATGCCAAACCTTGAAGTAAAAATTGCATACGACGGTGAAATACTTGTTAAGGGACCAAGTATTATGAAAGGCTACTACAAAAACAAAAAAGAAACAGATAAAGTACTGAAAGACGGATGGCTGTATACCGGGGATATAGGAGTATTTGATGCACAAGGTTTTTTAATGATAACAGACAGAAAAAAACATTTATTCAAAACTTCGGCTGGCAAATATATAGCACCAACTCCAATTGAAAACTTGTTTTCTACAAGTAAATATATTGACCAATTTGTTGTTATCGGTGATAGGAGAATGTTTATAAGTGCTTTGATTGTTCCTGATTTTGAAGCTATTAAACAATATGCGGATACAAATAGTATTAGATACAAAGAAAACAAAGATTTAATTGCGAATAATGAAATTTACAAGCTTATAGAAAAGGATATGGCAAAATTCCAAAAACAGTTGGCTAATTTTGAACGTATAAGAAAATTTGTTTTGCTGGATAAACCATTCACAATAGAAAACGGTGAGATAACTCCGAGCTTAAAAATAAAAAGAAAGGTAGTAGAACAAAGATATCAAAAATTGATTGACAGCATGTATGCCGCTCATAAAATTTAATTTTTAGACAGCAAATTTAATAACCTTTCTGTTACTTTTCCGTTAGTTACCAAAATCTGTTTTGAATAAATATCTATTTCCTCCCCCGAAAAATCAGTTACTGTTCCACCTGCTTCTTTACTAATAATCATCCCTGCACAAACGTCCCAAGGCTCTAAATTGATTTCCCAAAATCCATCATAGATACCTTTTGCAACGTGGCAAATATCCAATGCTGCCGAACCTAAACGTCTAACTGCACGTGCAGATTTTGTGACAGCAGTAAATTTTTCAAAACTATGCTGTGGGTTATCTTTTACATTGTAAGCAAACCCTGTTGCAAGTAAACTTCTTCCAATTCTATCGTTGCTGCTTACTCTTATTTGTTTATCATTTGCAAAAGCACCGCTTCCATTTTCTGCAGAATAAACAATTTCATTCATTACATCGTAAACAACGCCTGCAATTATTTCATCTTTTTTTATTACACCAATAGATACTGCAAAAATAGGCAGTCCGTGTGTGAAATTAGTGGTACCGTCAAGCGGGTCTACAATCCAAAGATTATCGGAGCTGCCTTTACTGTTGCTACCTTCTTCAGCTAAGATACTATCCTTTGGATAATTTTTTTTAATAAAATTTATAATAGTTTTTTCAGACCTTTTATCAATTTCCGTTACAAGATTTCCTTCATCCGTTTTGAATTCAACAATATTGTTTTTACCGAATCCTTCCCTGATAATGGAACCGGCTTCTTTTGAAATTTCGATAATATTTTTCAGCATCTTTTAATTTTTAATATTTTTTAATATTCCAATATAAACATCAATCAATTTAATTTTGAAATTTAATACAAAGTTTATTTGTAACCGGGTTTATTTCTTGATAGCAGAAACGAATTTTGGTATATTTCGGAACCAATTTTAAGCTTGTAAATTAAAGGGAATTCGTGAATAATTTTGAAAATATAGAAGTAAATTTATCTACTGATGAATTAATTTTAGAGAACATACCCAAAGTTTTACCCATTTTACCATTACGGGATATCGTCATTTTTCCGTATATGATATTTCCAGTACTTGTAGGAAGAGAGCAATCAATTAAAGCAGCCAATTTTGCACTTGACAATACAAAGTATATTTTCCTTTCAACACAGAAAAAATCTAATATTGAAGACCCTACTAAAGATGATATTTATACCGAAGGAACAATTGCTAAGATAGTTCAAATTTTAAAATTGCCAAACGGACTAATGAAAATTTTAGTTGATGGTTTGTTACATGGCAAAATTAAACATTTCACAAAAAACAAAGAGTTTTTTGAAGCTCAAATTGATGTTATATTTTCGACTATAGAAAAAGACCACGAGATGAATGCTTTGGTAAGACAAATGACTCAACTATTTAAGGAATATGTTAATATCGGAAGAAATATTCCTAAAGAATCCATTACAGCATACGAAAATATAAACGAACCCGATAGAAAACTTTTTTATGTTGCAGCTAACATAACCCAATCAATTGAAGTAAAACAAACCATCCTGAAAAAGTACAATTTGAAAGACCAATATTATGAAGTTATTAAAATATTAAAATCAGAAATTGACATACTAAGAATTGAAAAAGAGATTGACAATAAAGTTCAGGAAAATATTGCCAAGACACAAAGAAAGTTTATAATTCAAGAACAAATAAAAATTCTTCAAGACGAACTCGGTGATGATGAAGATATAACGCCTGAATTTACAAAACTTCGCGAAAGAATTAAAAAAGCAAAAATGACTAAAGAAACTCAAGAAATTGCTATTGAGGAATTAAACAAATTGAAAAAGACACCTCCAATGTCACCTGAATCAGCTGTAATTAGAAATTATTTGGAGTGGCTTTCTGATGTACCTTGGTCTAAAAAGACCAAAGATAATTTGATTATTGATCATGTTCAGAAAATACTTGATGAAGACCATTTCGGATTAAAAAAACCAAAAGAAAGAATTATTGAACATATTGCAGTACTTAATCTTGTTAAACAAATAAAGGGACA